>NZ_JACKQK010000010.1:0-179753 GCF_014892995.1 Pseudomonas sp. EggHat1 | reverse complement strand
GTCTGGAAGAAGGTGTTGTAGAACGGCAATTGACGCATCTGCGCGCTGGCGGCTTCGACCAGTTCCTCGCGGCCATAGCCGACGGCCACGCACCACAGACCGGCCATGCCGTCGAGGATCTTGTTGCCCTCGCTGTCCCACAGGTGCACGCCCTTTGCTTCAGTGATGATGCGCGGGCCCTTCTCGGCCAGTTGCTTGTAATCACTGAACGGCGCCAGATGGTGGGCCTGACTGAGGGCCTGCCAGTGTGCGGTCTTGGAGTTCTTGGCTTGCTGATTCATCACAACACCTTGTTTGTGCGAGCCGTCTCGACAACTCGCGAAAAACGTCTGGATCGTGAGAGGCGCTTCAGCGGCGGTATTCGCGGCTAAAGCCCCTCCCACAGAGCCATCAGAGGCTACGCAGCGTTACACCGACAGCAGCAGGAACTCGCGTTCCCAGGAGCTGATCACCCGCTTGAAGTTCTCGTGCTCGGCACGCTTGACCGCGACATAGCCGCGCATGAACTTCTCGCCGAGGTACTTCTCGGCAACCTTGCATGCTTCCATCCGCTCCAGAGCGGCTTCGATGGTCAGCGGCAGGCGCAAGTTACGGCGCTCATAGCCACGGCCCTTGACCGGCGCACCGGGTTTGATGCCCTCGGCCATGCCGATGTAGCCACAAAGCAACGATGCCGCCAGCACCAGGTAAGGGTTGGCATCAGCACCGGCCAGGCGGTTTTCCACGCGGCGATTCTGCGGGCTGGCTTCGGGGACGCGCAGACCCACGGTACGGTTCTCCTCGCCCCACTCCACGTTCACCGGCGCCGAGGTATCGGGCAGGAAACGGCGGAACGAATTGACGTTCGGGGCGAACAGCGGCAACAGCTCGGGGATATATTTCTGCAAGCCACCGATGTGGTGCAGGAACAGCTCGCTCATCGTCCCATCATCATTGGAGAAGAGGTTCTTGCCGGTCTTGATGTCGACCACACTCTGGTGGATGTGCATGGCGCTGCCCGGCTCGTCGGTGATCGGCTTGGCCATGAAGGTCGCCGCCACGTCATGCTTGAGCGCGGCCTCGCGCATGGTGCGCTTGAACACGGTGATCTGGTCGGCCAGATGCAGGGCTTCGCCATGCCGGAAGTTGATTTCCATCTGTGCCGGACCGTCTTCGTGGATCAGGGTGTCGAGATCCAGGTGTTGCAGTTCGCACCAGTCGTAAACGTCTTCGAACAGCGGGTCGAATTCGTTGGCGGCATCGATGGAGAACGACTGCCGCCCCACCTCCGGACGACCGGAACGCCCCATCGGCGCTACCAGCGGGAAGTCTGGGTCACTGTTGCGCTTGGTCAGGTAGAACTCCATCTCCGGCGCGACGATGGGCTTCCAGCCCTTGTCGGCATACATCTGCAGCACACGCTTGAGAATGTTGCGCGGCGACAGCTCGATGGGGTTGCCCTGCTTGTCGAAGGTGTCGTGGATCACCATCGCGGTGGGCTCGATGGCCCAGGGTACGAGGAATACGGCATTGGCGTCCGGGCGGCAGAACATGTCGATGTCCGCCTCATCCAGCAACTCGTAATAGATGTCATCCTCGACGTAGTCGCCGGTCACGGTCTGCAGCAGCACGCTCTCGGGAAGGCGCATGCCCTTCTCGTCGAGGAACTTGTTGGTCGGCGAGATCTTGCCGCGAGCAATGCCGGTCAGGTCGCTGATCAGGCATTCGACTTCGGTGATTTTGCGTTCTTTCAGCCAGCTCGTGAGCTGGTCTAACTTGGTACTCATAGAGACCTCAGGGTTGTAGAACCAGCTTGAGTTATAGCGGGTTCAGCGTTGCCCCGCCTTCTCCCTGCAAGCCTCACCAAAGGCCTGAAAGAAGGCGAGATATTCGGGTGGATGCTACTAGGGGTGCGGCACCTCCGGCACCTGGCATTTCACTCCACCGAAATAAATCCGCTCACCCTTTTCCACGAACACCGAGCTGTCTGTTTCGCGGCATGGCGCGAGCCCAGCGAAGCCAGCCAGTGGCTTGTGTGTTGCCGAGCGTGGGCCTGAGCGGACGCCAAGGGGCGTTGCGCGGCCACGTACGCTATCGTGCAGGGTATGGAATGAGCGAACGGCCTGGTGAGACAGGCCGCGCGGCGCAGAAGCCGCAAAGGAAAGCTGTTGCTGCGCTGCAGCGGCCATGCTCATGACTGATCGAGCCCGCATGATGAGCAGACTCGCCTCGCTGACGAGGGAAGAGGTCGTGTGACCGATGGTCCTGGTGCAAGCGCTGACGCCGATGGTCGGCAGGCAAAACATGAGACACCCGTATTATTGCTGTTAGTGGGTTTGAACCGAGCTTAGCCTTGTTCATTTTTTTACACAATAGCTCTGTAAAAAATTGAACACACCCCACTGAGCAGCCTGAAAGATCAACGCCCGGAGCACGCTGAAAGGCCTTTAAATGCCCCAAAAATGGCCATCACGCCCCACTACAGGGCATCATGAGGCCAGCTTGACAGTAAAGTGCGTTTCGGATTGACTCACACCCATGCAGTCGCATGATTGATATATTTAACAAAAAGGTGTTGCATCATGTCGGTACCCCCGCGTGCCGTTCAGCTTAACGAAGCGAACGCGTTCCTCAAGGAACATCCCGAGGTCCAGTTCGTCGACCTTCTTATTGCAGATATGAATGGCGTGGTGCGCGGCAAGCGCATCGACCGAAACGCCCTGCACAAGGTGTACGAGAAAGGCATCAACCTGCCGGCCTCGCTCTTCGCCCTCGACATCAATGGTTCCACCGTCGAGAGCACCGGCCTTGGCCTGGATATCGGTGACGCCGACCGTATCTGCTTCCCCATCCCCGATACCCTGTGCAACGAGCCCTGGCAGAAGCGCCCCACTGCGCAACTGCTGATGACCATGCACGAGCTGGACGGCACGCCTTTCTTCGCCGACCCGCGCGAGGTATTGCGACAGGTGGTGCAGAAGTTCGACGAACTGGGCCTGCGTATCTGCGCAGCCTTCGAACTGGAGTTCTACCTGATCGACCAGGAGAACGTGAACGGTCGGCCGCAGCCGCCGCGCTCACCGATCTCCGGCAAGCGCCCGCATTCCACTCAGGTCTACCTGATCGACGACCTCGACGAGTACGTCGACTGCCTGCAGGACATGCTCGAAGCCGCCAAGGAGCAGGACATCCCGGCCGATGCCATCGTCAAGGAAAGTGCCCCGGCGCAGTTCGAGGTCAACCTGCACCACGTCGAAGACGCCATCAAGGCCTGCGACTACGCGCTGCTGCTCAAGCGCCTGATCAAGAACATCGCCTACGACCATGAGATGGATTCCACCTTCATGGCCAAGCCCTATCCGGGCCAGGCCGGCAACGGCCTGCACGTGCACATCTCGCTGCTGGACAAGAAGACCGGCAAGAACATCTTCGCCGCCGACAACCCGCTGGAGAACCAGCCGCTGCGCCACGCCATCGGCGGCATCCTCGACACCATGGCCGCGAGTATGGCTTTCCTCTGCCCCAACGTGAACTCCTACCGCCGCTTCGGCGCGCAGTTCTACGTGCCCAACGCGCCGAGCTGGGCGCTGGACAACCGCACCGTGGCCGTGCGCGTGCCGACCGGCAGCGCCGACGCCGTGCGCATCGAACACCGGGTGGCCGGCGCCGACGCCAATCCCTACCTGATGCTGGCGTCGATCCTCGCCGGCATCCACCACGGTCTGACCAACCAGATCGACCCGGGCGAGCCGATCGAAGGCAACTCCTACGAGCAACTCGAGCAGAGCCTGCCGAACAACCTGCGCGACGCGCTGCGCGAGCTGGACGACAGCGAAGTGCTGAACAAGTACATCGATCCGAAGTACATCGACATCTTCGTCGCGTGCAAGGAAGCCGAGCTGCAGGAGTTCGAGACCACTATCTCCGACCTCGAGTACAACTGGTACCTGCACACCGTGTAACACCGAGAAAGCCGGCCGCAGAGCCGGCTTCTTTTTGCCTGCCAACTGCCAACCGACAGCTCTGACGCTTCGCGTAGGGACCAGCGGTTCGCCACAAGGCGACCGCGCTGACATGCATCAAACCCCGGCAAACCAGACCGCCGGATACTGTTGCTTTGATCAATCGGGGAGTTACTCATGCAACGCGCTCTTGCCGCCATCCTGCTAGGCCTGAGCTGCGGCCTGGCTCAGGCCGCCGACAGCATCCGTGTCTACAACTGGAACGATTACATCGCGCCGCAGGTGCTGGAAAACTTCACCCGCGACACAGGCATCGAGGTCGAGTACCACACTTTCGCCAGTGCCGAGGAGTTGGCGCAAGCGCTGGAAAGCGGTCAGCCCATCGACATCGCCGTGCCCTCGCACAATGACCTGCCAAGGCTGATCGCCAGCGGCCGCATTCGCCCGCTGGATTTCACCCTGCTGCCCAACCGCACGCACCTGGACAAGCAACTGCTGAGCAAGCTGGCTGCGGTCGACCCGCAGAACCAGCACGCCATCCCCTACCTGTGGGGCGCGGTTGGCCTGGCGATCAATACCCCGCAGGCCGAAGCGGCCTATGGCGGCCCGTTGCCGGACAGCTGGAGCCTGCTGTTCGACGCCGACCAGAGCAAGCGCCTGGCCAGTTGCGGCATCAGCGTACTGGATGCGTCGGATGAAACCCTGTCGTTGCTACTCAACTACCAGGGCCGCAGCCTGGCACGCAGCGCACCAAGCCGCATCGAGCGCGCCGGAGAGATACTCGACGCTCTGCGCCCGAGCCTGCGCTATGTCGACAGTGAGCGCTATATCGAAGACCTCAGCAACGGTCGCCTGTGCCTGGCCATGGCCTGGGTCGGCGATGCACTGGCCGCAGCGCAGGCCGGCCAGCCAGTGCGCTTCGTGGTGCCGGACGAGGGCTCGGTACTGTTCATCGACAACCTGGTGATCCCTGCCAATGCCAGCCGCCCGGAGCTCGCCCACCGCTTCATCAACTACCTGATGCAGCCGCAGGTGATCGCGCAGATCACCGCCGAGACGCTCTACCCCAACGGCAATGCCGACTCGGCACAGTTCATCGACAGCGCCCTGCTGGAGCAACCCGGGCTCTATCCGGATCAGGACACCAAGCGCCGCCTGTATCCACTGGAGGTTCTCTCGCAGAAACATGCTCAGGTGCGTAACAACGTCTGGCAGCGCTTCCGCGACGGCAGTTGAACGGATGGCGAGGCTTGCCTCGCCAACACCGCCTGACGTCCAATAGCACCTCGCCCACCGAGGAGCTCACCATGTCGCGTCCTGCCAGCCCCCGTAAGCCGCGCGCCAGCAGTCAGGCACGGATCGCCGTGATCCTCGCGGCAGCACGCGAACTGCTGGCCGAGCAAGGCGTGGCCAATCTGTCGGTCTACACGGTGGCCGAGCACGCGAAGATTCCGCCTTCCTCGGTCTACCACTTCTTCGCCAGCGTACCGGCACTGCTCGAAGGCCTTACTGCAGACGTACACGCAGCCTTTCGCGCCTGCCTGCAGGAACCCGTCGAGCATGTCACCCTGCACACCTGGCATGACCTGTCGCGTATCGTCGAACAACGCATGCTGGACATCTACGCGCGGGACGCCGCAGCGCGCCAGTTGATCCTCGCCCAGCACGGCCTGGCCGAAGTCACTCAAGCTGACCATCAGCACGACCTCGAACTGGGCCGCCTGATGCAGGCATTGTTCGAGCGTCACTTCCCCCTGCCGCAATTACCGACGGATATCGATGTATTCGCCCTGGCCATGGAGCTGGGTGATCGCGTCTACGCCCGCTCCGTGCAACTGCACGGCGAAATCAGCCCCCGCCTGGCCGAGGAAGGCATGCGCGTTTTCGATGCCTACCTGGGCCTTTACCTGCCCGCTGCGCTGCCAAAACGAGCCACGCCGCTTATCCCGTAGGGTGTCGCGGGGCCGGGTTGCACACCGCCGACATCTCGGCAATCGAGCCCTTGTGCGCCCACAGGGTTTGCAAACTCATGAATCCGACAAAAATCGAATAATTTTCGAAAATTCGATCAGTAGCGCCTTCTAATACCGATATTTATCGGATATAAATCGAGCATCCCGCCTTGGTCGATATCCAGCCATGGCACTCCGAGAAGGCCCTCCGGTGAAGCCGGGCTGGCCTGTGAACGAGCCAAGAGGTGCTTCATGTCCCGTATCGTTACCGTCGCTGCGACCCAGATGGCCTGCTCCTGGGATACCCCCGCGAACATCGCCAACGCCGAGAGGCTGGTGCGCCAGGCAGCAGCCCGGGGCGCCCAGATCATCCTGATCCAGGAGCTGTTCGAGGCGCCCTACTTCTGCCAGAAGCCGAACGCCGACTACACCCAGCTGGCAACCACGGTGGAAGACAATCCGGCCATCGTGCACTTCCAGAAGGTCGCCGCCGAACTGAAGGTGGTGCTGCCGATAAGCTTCTTCGAGCGTGCCGGCCGCGCCCGCTTCAACAGCATCGCCATCCTCGACGCTGACGGCAGCAACCTCGGTATTTATCGAAAAAGCCACATCCCTGATGGTCCCGGCTACCACGAGAAGTACTACTTCAACCCGGGCGATACCGGCTTCAAGGTCTGGGACACCGCCTACGCGCGCATCGGCGTGGGCATCTGCTGGGACCAATGGTTCCCGGAGTGCGCACGCAGCATGGCCCTGATGGGCGCGGAAATCCTCTTCTACCCGACCGCCATCGGCAGCGAGCCGCACGATGCCAATATCAGCTCGCGCGACCACTGGCAGCGCGTGCAGCAGGGTCATGCCGGCGCCAACCTGATGCCGCTGGTGGCCAGCAACCGCATCGGCCGCGAAGAGCAGGATGGTTACGACATCACCTTCTACGGCAGCTCGTTCATCGCCAACCAGTTCGGCGAGAAGGTCGAGGAGCTGAATCAGATCGAGGAAGGCGTACTGGTGCACAGCTTCGACCTGAGCGAACTGGAGAAGGTGCGCACGGCCTGGGGCGTGTTCCGCGACCGTCGCCCGAACCTATACTGGCCACTTTCGACGCTCGATGGTGAAAACCGCTGCGAGTGAACGTAGCCCGGATGCCATCCGGGGCTTTTTCTCACAACTCCCCGGATTGCATCCGGGCTACAGGTGAAACATGAACACGCTGACCACCACACCACGCGCCGATGGCTTTCGCATGCCGGCAGAATGGGAACCACACAGCCAGACCTGGATGGTCTGGCCCGAGCGCCCGGACAACTGGCGCAACGGCGGCAAGCCGGCCCAGGCCGCCTTCGCCGCGGTGGCCAAGGCCATCGCCCAGTTCGAGCCAGTAACCGTCTGCGTGTCCGCAGCGCAATACGAAAACGCCAGCGCGCGCCTGGATGACGCCAACATCCGCCTGGTGGAAATCACCACCGACGACGCCTGGGTGCGCGACACCGGCCCGACCTTCGTCAGCAACGCCAACGGCGAAGTGCGCGGCGTGGACTGGGCGTTCAATGCCTGGGGCGGCTTCGACGGCGGTCTTTACTGGCCATGGCTGCGTGACGACCAGGTAGCGCGCAAGATTCTCGAGATCGAAGGCTGCAAGTGCTATCGCACCGAAGGTTTCGTGCTCGAGGGTGGCTCGATCCACGTCGACGGCGAAGGCACCCTGATCACCACCGAGGAGTGCCTGCTGAACAAGAACCGCAACCCGCACCTGTCGCGTGAGGAAATCGAGGCCGTGCTGCGCGAGCACCTGGCCATCGACACGGTGATCTGGCTGCCGGACGGCCTGTACAACGACGAGACCGATGGCCACGTCGACAACTTCTGCTGCTACGTGCGTCCTGGTGAAGTGCTACTGGCCTGGACCGACGATGTGAATGATCCCAACTATCCGCGTTGCCAGGCCGCCATGCGCGTGCTGGAAAACGCGCGCGACGCCAGGGGCCGTCAGTTGACCGTGCACAAGATGCCAATCCCTGGCCCGCTTCACGCCACCGCAGAAGAATGCGCAGGCGTCGACATCGTCGACGGCAGCCAAGAGCGTAATCCGGAAGTTCGCCTGGCCGGCTCCTACGTCAACTTCCTAATCGTCAACGGTGGCATCGTCGCGCCGAGCTTCGATGACCCGAAGGATGAGGAAGCCCGTGCCATTCTTCAACGCGTGTTCCCCGAGCATCGCGTGGTGATGGTGCCAGGCCGCGAGATTCTGCTCGGCGGCGGCAATATCCACTGCATCACCCAGCAGCAGCCCAAAGGCTGAGCAACGTAGGGTGGACAACGCGAAGCTTGTCCACCAAAGGCGGCACCCCTGCCTTCCGGCAATGGTGGATAAACACAGCGTTATCCACCCTACGGCGGATTTACCCGCCTCCGCCTGTAAACGCCCGGCACATGCCGGGCGTTTACATGACCGCCAACTCACTCGAACGGCTGCGGCCGCGGCGTATCGTTGTTCGACGGCGGCAGGATCGGCAGGGCAAAGCTCGGCTGCTCGCCGGTCAGTGTCTTGAGGAAGGCGGTGATCTTGCCGATCTCCTCCTCGCTCAACTTACGCCCCAACTGCAAGCGCGCCATGATGTCCACCGACTCCTCCAACTTCCAGTAGGCGCCGTCGTGGAAGTAGGGATAGGTCAGTTCGACATTGCGCAAGGTTGGCACCTTGAACTTGAAGCGGTCGGCATCCTTGCCGGTCAGGCCAGCCACGCCCTCGGCCGGATTGCTGGTTTCGTAGGGTTCGACCAACCCCATCTTCTGGAACGAGTTACCGCCCAGCGCCGGGCCGTTGTGGCAGGCGACGCAGCCGATGGACTTGAACAGCTGGTAGCCCTCCAGTTCGGTCTGGGTAATGGCCTGCTGGTCGCCCTTGAGCCACAGGTCGAAGCGCGAATTGGGCGTGACCAGAGTCTTTTCGAACTCGGCGATGGCGTCGGTCACCTCATCGAGGGTGATTTCATCGGTCTTGTACACGGCCTTGAACGATTCGCGGTATTGCGGGATCGAGCGCAGCACGTCGATGGCGAGAATGTGAGTGAAGGCCATCTCCATCGGGTTCGCGATGGGGCCAGCAGCCTGTTCCTTGAGATCGGCGGCGCGGCCATCCCAGAACTGCGCGAGGTTGAGACTGGAATTGAGCACCGTGGGCGAATTGATCGGCCCTTGCTGCCAGTTATGACCGATGGAGCTGGGCAGGTTGTCACTGCCGCCCATCGACAGGTTGTGGCAGGAGTTGCAGGAAATGAAACCCGAGCGCGACAGGCGCGGATCGAAAAACAGCTGCTTGCCCAGTTCCACCTTGGCCGGATCGGTGATCTCGGCCGGTGAGATAGGCTCGACGGGTTCGTTGATCGGTACATTGGCCCAGGCGCTGGCGCCCAGGCACAACCCGACCATCAGGCTCAGAGTGCGCATGCGTATATCTCCTCGGGTATTGGCTGTTCTGGTTATGCCTTGACCATGCCCAGCGCAAACCAAGGGCGACTTGATCTGAATCAAACCGCGTACGCATCTCGCCTCAGTGGATATGTTTCATTTCATTTTGCAGGTGTTGATACCCAGTAGTGGATACACAGGGCAGAAGCGGAAGATGCCGGTTGCCAGTGGCACTACACCGATCCAGCCCCACAGACCGATCACGCCGGCCAGACTCAGCGCGATCAGAATCAGACCTGCGACGATGCGCAGACTGCGGTCGAGCGTTCCAACATTGGCTTTCATCGAGTTTCTCCAGGTCAACGTCCGCGCCGGCCTTCCAGCGCAGTAAAGATCAGCATCCCGGCGAGCATCGCCGCGACGAACAGTAGTGCCTGCCAGTGCCCGGTCAGCAGGATGGCAACGGCCGGCCCCGGACAGATGCCGGCGATACCCCAACCGACACCGAAAAGCAGGCTGCCACCAATCAGACGAACATCGAGGTCGCGACGCCTCGGCAACTGCATGGCGCCGCCGAGCAGTGCCTTGGCGCGCCGCTGCGCCAAACTCAACGGCAGCGCCGCGACGCCAATGGCGCCCGCCATCACCAGGGCGAGAGACGGGTCCCAGTTACCGGCCAGATCGAGAAAGGCCAGCACCTTGGCCGGATCGGCCATGCCCGCCAACAGCAATCCAAAACCAAACAGCAGGCCGCAGGCGAATGCACTGAGTCTGACCATGTTCATGCCCCCAGCAGATGACGCAGGACAAATACCGTGACGAAACCGCTGGCCATGAAGCCCAACGTGGCCACCAGCGAGCGCGGCGACAGACGGGAAATACCGCAGACGCCATGGCCGCTGGTGCAGCCCGAGCCATAGCGGGTACCGATACCGACCAGCAAGCCGGCAACGATCAAGCCCAGGCTGCCCGTCTCGAATCGAATAGCCGGCAATGCCGCGAACACTCCCCAGAGCAAGGGCGCCAGAAGCAGGCCAAGAAGGAATGCCGCCTTTTCACCTCGCCCCTCAGCACCGCGTTGCAGCAGACTGCCGAGCAGGCCGCTGATACCGGCAACCCGGCCATTTACCAGGGCGAACACGGAGGCCGCCAGGCCGATCAGGGCACCGCCAGCCAGAGCACTCCAGGGCGTGAAAGCAGCCCAGTCGACGTTCATTGCCGGCCCTCGCAGAACAGGTGGTAGAGGGTTTCGATCACCGCCAGCGCCGCCGGACTGCTGATGCGATAGAAGATCTGCTTGCCGTCGCGACGGGTTGCCACCAGCCCTTCACGACGCAGCACGGCCAGTTGCTGTGACAGCGTGGGCTGCTGGATACCGAGCAGCGTCTCCAGTTCGCTGACATTGAGCTCGCCCTGCGACAGCTGGCATAGCAGCAGCAGACGATCCGGATTGGCCAGCGCCTTGAGCAGTTGTCCGGCAGCGTCGGCATTGGCGCGCAGTTGCTGGATATCGATGGATTCGACCATGGAACACCTTCACTTAATACAATATGTATTTTTATATATTGTATTTTGGAAAAGTGATAGCCCAGCTGACCAGCGGTTAAGGAGGGGATTGAACAGGCCTTACAGGAGCGCGCCTACCTGCATCAACCGATGCATGCACAATCGTGGGAGGGGCTTTAGCCGCGACAAGAGCTCGCCGCTGAAGCGCCTCCCACAAGGGTATCGTCACTCCCCGGATTACATCCGGGCTACCACTGACGCCCTACAAGCGACTTCATTAGCGGAGCCCAGAAACGCAGAAACCCGCCGTAGCGGGTTTCCGGGTCGAGGCCAGATGAATCAGGCGTCGGCGTCAGCAGCGGCTTGATAGGCTGCAGCGTCCAGCAGCTTGTCCAGCTCGCTGGCGTCGCTCGGCTTGAGCTTGAAGAACCAGCTGCCGTATGGGTCGCTGTTGACGCTTTCCGGGCTGTCGGTCAGCGCTTCGTTGATGGCGATCACTTCGCCGCCAACGGGTGCGTAGATGTCGGAGGCAGCCTTGACCGACTCCACCACGCCCGCTTCCTGGCCAGCATTCAGTTGCTTGCCAACTTCCGGCAGCTCGATGAACACCACGTCGCCAAGGGCTTCCTGGGCATGGTCGGAGATGCCCACGGTCACGCTGCCGTCAGCCTCCAGGCGCGCCCACTCGTGGCTGGCGGCATAACGCAGATCGGCGGGGATATTGCTCATGTGTCTTTCCTCGTAAGCGATGACGGCAAGTGGGCCGTCAGGACAATTTAGCAGGCCGCGGCGCCAGGGGAAGCCAGCACCGCGACCTGATGATTCAGATAAGGGTTTTGCCGTTGCGCACGAAGCCCGGCCTGACCACCCGCACCGGGTACCACTTGCCACGGATCTCCACCTCGGCCCGATCCCCGGTCGCTGCCGGCACCCGTGCCAACGCGATGGATTTGTTCAGCGTAGGCGAGAAGCTGCCACTGGTGATCTCGCCGTCACCGATACCTTCGACGCGCACCACCTGATGCGCGCGCAGCACGCCGCGCTCCTCCAGTACCAGGCCCACCAGCTTGCTCGGGCAACCGGCAGCGCGCTGCGCCTCCAGCGCCGGACGGCCGATGAAATCGCGATCGACCGGCTCCCAGGCGATGGTCCAGGCCATATTGGCGGCCAGCGGGCTGACCTGCTCATCCATGTCCTGGCCATAGAGGTTCATCCCCGCCTCCAGGCGCAGCGTGTCGCGTGCGCCAAGGCCGATGGGAGCGATACCGGCACCGACCAGATCGTTGAGCAAGGACACCACCTCGCTCACCGGCAGGACGATCTCCAGCCCGTCTTCGCCGGTATAACCGGTACGGGCGATGAACCAGTCGCCCTCGGGCAACCCCTGGAACGGCTTGAGCTCATGGATCAGCGCTGCACGTGCCTGGCTCAACAGTTCCGATACCCGTGCCCGCGCCTTGGGCCCCTGAATGGCGAGCATGGCCAGGTCACGACGCTCACGCAGCTGCACATCGAAATCGCCAGCCTGGGCGTGCATCCAGGCCAGGTCCTTGTCACGGGTGCCGGCGTTGACCACCAGCCGATAGCCCTGCTCCTGGGAAGATGAGCTGGTGAGGTAGACGATCAGGTCGTCGATCACCCCGCCCTGCTCATTGAGCATGGCGCTGTACAGCGCCTTGCCGGGGCTCTCCAGACGGGCCACATCGTTGGCCAGCAGACGCTGCAGAAAGGCCTGGGCCTGGCTGCCACTCACGTCCACCACGCACATGTGCGAGACATCGAACACGCCGCACTCGCGGCGCACCTGATGATGCTCCTCCACTTGCGAACCGTAGTGCAGCGGCATGTCCCAGCCGCCGAAATCCACCATCTTGGCCCCCAGTGCCAGGTGCAGGTCATAGAGGGGGGTGCGCTGTCCCATGGGTTATCTCCTTCCGGGCTTGGCGAAGCGATTTAGCCCCCTAGAAGCTACCTCCGTTGCCATTGCTGCGTTGAAAGTGGGCTCGAAATGCTCATGTACAAAAGTACATTCCGCTTTCTCTCCCACTGTCGCCTTGCACTGGCTGCCTCGGCTACGCTTCTAGATGAGTCCTGTCGGGCTGCCCCGACTCGCGAATGGCGCGCATTGTAGCCGCATGCGTCCGGGGGGTCATCCTGGCTTCAGGTCGTAGAGCGGGTGTAACCCGCCATGCCCCGACACTGGCGGGTTGCACCCGCCCTACAGCGCTGTATTGATCAACCGAAACCGCGTGCCGAACGACGAATCAGCAAAATCACCGGCAGCAGTCCGACCAATACCAGGGTCAACGCAGGCAGCGAGGCGCGCGCCCATTCGCCCTCGCTGGTCATTTCGAAGACTCGTACCGACAGCGTGTCCCAGCCGAACGGGCGCATCAGCAGGGTCGCAGGCATCTCCTTGAGCACATCGACGAACACCAACAACGCCGCCGACAACGTGCCAGGCAGCAGCAGCGGCAGATAGACCCTGAAGAACAGCCCGAAGCTGCCAACACCCAGGCTGCGCGAAGCCTCCGGCAGGGACGGACGAATACGCGCCAGGCTGGTTTCCAGAGGCCCGAAGGCCACCGCCATGAAGCGAATCAGATAGGCCACCAACAGCGCCGCCAGGCTACCCAGCAATAGCGGCTTGCCGGCACCGCCCAATACCGTGGACAGTGGAATTATCAGCTCACGATCAAGAAAGCTGAACGCCAGCATGATCGCCACCGCCAGCACCGAACCCGGCAAGGCATAGCCGAGGTTGCCCAGCGCCACACCGAAACGCACGCCGCGATTCGGCGCCTGACGCCGGGCGAAGGCCAGCAGCATGGCCACGCTGACGGTGATCAACGCCGCCATGCCGCCCAGATAGAGGGTATGCAGGATCAGCCCGGCGTAGCGCTCATCGAGGTCGAAGCGGCCGCGCTGCCAGAACCAGGCCAGCAGTTGCAGCAGCGGGATAACGAAGGCGCAGGCGAACACCAGACCGCACCAGGCGCTGGCGGCGAAGGCCTTCCAACCGTGCAACTGATACAGCGCCTTGCCCCGTGGCCGCTCGTTGGCTGGCCGCGCGGCGCCACGCGCACGGCGCTCACCATAGAGCACCAGCGCCACCGCCAGCAGCAGCAGACTCGCCAACTGAGTGGCGCTGGTCAGGCTGTAGAAGCTGTACCAGGTCTTGTAGATCGCCGTGGTGAAGGTGTCGAAATTGAACACCGACACCGCACCGAAATCGGCCAGAGTTTCCATGATCGCCAGAGCCAGGCCGGCACCGATGGCTGGCCGCGCCATCGGCAGCGCCACACGCCAGAACGCCTGCCACGGGCTCTGCCCCAGTACCCGCGCCGCCTCCATCAGGCCCTTGCCCTGAGCCAGGAAGGCACCACGGGCGAGCAGGTAGACGTAGGGATAGAACACCAGCACCAGAACGATGATCACGCCACCGGTAGAGCGCACTCGCGGCAAGCGCAAGCCGCTGCCGAACCATTCGCGCAGCAGCGTCTGCACCGGGCCGGCGAAATCCAGCAAGCCTACGAAGACGAAGGCCAGGACATAGGCGGGAATGGCGAAAGGCAGCATCAGCGCCCAGTCCAGCCAGCGCCGCCCGGGGAACTCGCAGAGGCTGGTGAGCCAGGCCAGGCTGACGCCCAGCAGCGTCACACCCACACCGACCCCCATCACCAACGTCAGCGTGTTACCAATCAGCCGCGCCATCTGCGTCTGCCACAGGTGCGACCAGATTTGCTGATCGACCTCATGCCAGCTCAACAGCAATACCGACAGGGGCATCAGCACAAGAACGGCGACGGCAAGAACGATGGGATACCAGCGACGCTGGACGGGATGCGGCACGCGGATTCCTCTACTACGGAAATGACGACGCCCCGGCTAGGCGGGGCGTCGCAGTATAACGGCAGCGCTGTGCTCGTCGATGATCGTTCCCACGCTCTGCGTGGGAACGCAGCGCTCGACGCTCCAGCGTCAGAAGCCAACAGGCGTGACGCGGAGCGTCACTGGCGACGTACCCACGCCGGAGCGTGGGTACGATCTCCTTTACTGCCAGCCGGCGCGATCCATCAGCATGGTCGCTTCAGCCTGACGCTTGCCCGCCACTTCGGTCGCAACCGAGTCAGCCTTGAAGGTACCCCAGGCAGCCACTTCCTCGGACGGTGCGACCGCCGGGTTGGCCGGGAACTCCTGGTTGACGCCGGCGAAGATGCTCTGCGCTTCCGGGGTGGTCATCCACTCCAGCAGCTTCTTGGCCTGTTCGGCGTGCGGTGCATGCTTGGTCACACCGGCACCGGCCAGGTTGACGTGCACGCCACGGTCGTCCTGGTTCGGCCAGAAGGGTTTGACCTTCAGATCCGGCTGCTGCTTGTGCAGACGGCCGTAGTAGTAGGTGTTGGTAATGCCCACGTCGCACTGGCCGGCGTCGATGGCCTGCAGCAGCGCGGTGTCATCCGGGAATACGTCGGTAGCCAGGTTGTTGACCCAGCCCTTGACGATCTCCTCGGTCTTCTCGGCGCCATGGGCTTCGATCAGAGTGGCGGTCAGCGACTGGTTGTAGACCTTCTTGCTGGTCCGCAGGCACAGGCGGCCTTCCCAGTTTTTGTCAGCCAGGGCTTCGTAGGTGGACAACTCTTGCGGCTTGACGCGCTCGGTGGAGTAGAAAATGGTCCGCGCACGCAGCGACAGGCCAGTCCAGCTGTCGGTGCTGGAGCGGTACTGGGCGGGGATGTTGGCGTCGATCACGTCGGACTTGGTCGGCTGCAGCACGCCTTCCTGCTCGGCCTGCCAGAGGTTGCCGGCGTCGACGGTAATCAGCAGGTCGGCCGGGGTGTTGGCGCCTTCGGCCTTGAGGCGGGCGATCAGCGGGGCTTCCTTGTCGGTGATGAACTTCACCTTGACCCCAGTTTTCTCGGTGTAGGCATCGAACACCGGCTTGATCAGCTCATCGATGCGGGCGGAATAGACCACCACTTCGTCGGCAGCCTGAACGGCGGTTGCCAGGGTGCTGAGAGTGAATGCAGCGAGAAGCGCGTTGCGAGCCTTCATGGGACCAGCCTCTTGTGGGTGAGCAAAGTGGCTGAATAGTAGTGAATGTTATTTGCCTTCTCAACGTAAACAGCAAGACAACACGCAGCAGTTATTACAAGTTGCGTCCGCTCAGGCCCGCGCCAATTCCGGCAGGTCACCGGCTAGCCCAAGCGCCTGACGCACGAACAGCGCCTTGGCCTCGGCCTGACCGTCGACCAGATCGAGACCGACATTGCGCAGCAGGCGCAGCGGCAAGGGGTCGGCCTGGAACAGGCGCTGAAAGCCTTCCATCGCCGCCATCATCGCCAGGTTGTGCGGCATGCGCCGACGCTCGAAACGGCTCAGCACGCGCTCATCACTGAGGTGCTCACCCCGTTCGGCGGCATGCAGCAGCACCTCGGCCAGCACAGCAGCGTCAAGGAAACCCAGGTTGACCCCCTGCCCCGCCAGTGGATGGATGGTGTGCGCGGCATCGCCGATCAGCGCCAGCCCAGGCTCCACATAGCGCTTGGCATGACGCTGGCGCAGCGGGATGCACAGACGGCGATCAGCATGCAGCACCTTGCCCAGGCGCGATTCGAAGGCCTTGCTCAGCTCGATGCAGAAGGTTTCATCGTCCAGCGCCATCAGACGCTCGGCCTCCACCGGCACGGTCGACCAGACGATCGAGCACCAATGCTCGCCAGCAGGCCCTGCCAGCGGCAGGAAGGCCAGTGGACCATCGTCGGTGAAGCGTTGCCAGGCGGTGGCCTGATGCGGACGCTCGCAACGCACGCTGGTGACGATGGCATGGTGCAGATAATCCCATTCGCGCGTGGCGCAACCGGCCAGGCGCCGCACCGCGGAATTGGCGCCATCAGCCGCCACCAGCAGCGGCGCACGCAACTGACGGCCGCCTTCCAGGGTCAGCAGCCAGTCATCGCCGCTGCGGCGCAGTTGCTCCAGGCGTGTGCCGGGCAACAGACCGATCTGGCTGTCGTGCAGACGTTCGAGCAGGGCATCCTGCACCACGCGATTCTCGACGATATGACCAAGCGTGTCGGCATGCACGCTGGCGGCGGCGAAGTGGATGCTGCCGGTGCCGGAGCCGTCCCACACGCGCATCTCGCCATAAGGGCAGGCACGCCGCGCGGCGATGCCCTGCCAGGCGCCCAGGCGCTCGAGAATGCGCTGACTGGCCATCGACAATGCACTGACGCGCGGCTCGAACGGCGCCTGCGCATCGAACGGCGCCACGCTCAGCGGGCTGCCATCGACGATCACAATCTCCAGACCGCTGTGTTCCAGCGCCAGCGCCAGGGTACTGCCGACCATACCGGCACCGACGATGATCAGATCCGCGCGCATATCACTCCTCAAACCGTAGGGTGCGCTGTGCGCACCCTGGCTTCCGATTGGTGCGCACGGCCTGGGCGGCCCCGCGACACCCTAAGGAATTGCTCATAGATTGCGGGTTCCCATGCCCATGGCCTGGCGGGCGAACCAGCGCTTGGCCGGCGGCAGCAGGTCAAGGCCGAGCAATCCCAGGTTACGCCCGGCGGTCAGCAGCGGCTGCCCATTGCTGAACAGACGCGTCACCTGGTCGGAGAAACCGACGGTCATTTGTTGATCGAGCTTTTGCCGTTGCTGGTAACGCTGCAGAGTGGCGAAATCCCCCAGCGCTGCCTCGCTACCGATCAGCACCTCGGCCAGCGCCAGGGTATCGCGCAGCGACAGGTTGTAGCCCTGACCGGCGATAGGGTGCAGGCTGTGCGCGGCGTTGCCCAGCACCACCAGATGCGGGCGCACCTGCTCCTGCGCCTCGACCAGGCTCAGAGGATAGAGATGCCGTGCTCCCACCTGCTTCAAGGCGCCCAGGCGATAACCGAAAGCCTGCTGCAATTCACCGAGAAAGCTCGCCTCGCTGGCGCGCAGCAGGCGCTCGGCGTCAGCGGCGGCGCGCGTCCAGACCAGTGCACAACGGTTATCGCTCAGGGGCAGCAGCGCCATCGGCCCGTCATCGGTAAAACGCTCGAAGGCCTGCCCGCGATGCGCCTCCAGCGGGCTGATGTTGGCGATCAGCGCACTCTGCCCGTAAGGCTTGATGCTGACGCCAATACCGAGCTGCTCACGCAAGCCGGAACGTCCACCGTCGGCGAGAATCGCCACGTCGCAGTCGAGGCAGGTTTCGTCGTTCAGGGTCAGCCGATAACCGTCGTCGAGACGCTGCATGCCGACCACTTCGGCCGGGCAGCGCCACTCGATCACATCCTGATCCAGCGCCTGCCACAGACAATGGCCGAGCCAGGCGTTCTCCGCTACGTAGCCGAGCGCCGGCACGCCTTCCTCGATGGCCTGCAGACGCGTGGCACCGAAACGGCCACGGTCGGAAACATGGATTTGCTGAATCGGCTCGGCACGCTGGGCAATGCTCTGCCACAGGCCCAGGCGCTCGTAGATCAACCGGCTGCCATAGGACAGCGCGGTAGAGCGGGCGTCATAGCTGGGCTGGTATTCGCTGCCCGGGGCGAAGGGTTCGATCAGGGCGATGCGCCAGCCACGCTGGCGTGCCGTGTCCTGCAGGGCCAGCGCCAGGCTGGCGCCGACCAGACCGCCGCCGATGATGGCCAACTGTACCCGCGTCATCGACATGCCTCCGCCGTCAGCATCAGGCTGGCACCGAACCATTCACCAACAGCCCCGCCACCGATGATCGTCAGATTCACACGTGACATGGGCTCAGGCCGCCTCGGTGCGCGCGGCCGCCATCAGTGCCTCGATCTCGGCAACGGTCTTGGGCACACCGCTGGTGAGAATCTCGCAGCCCTTCTTGGTCACTACCACGTCGTCCTCGATGCGCACGCCGATGCCGCGCCATTTCTTGGCGACCTTGTCGTTGTCGGTGGCGATGTAGATGCCCGGCTCCACGGTCATCGCCATGCCGACTTCCAGCACCCGCCATTCGCCGCCAACCTTGTAGTCGCCGACATCGTGCACATCCATGCCCAGCCAGTGGCCGGCGCGGTGCATATAGAAAGGTTTGTAGGCTTCGCTGGCGATCAGCTCGTCGACATCGCCCTCGAGCAGGCCCAGTTCAACCAGACCGGCAGTGATCACCCGCACTGTGGCTTCGTGGGCCTCGTTCCAATGCTTGCCCGGTGCGATTTCCTTGAATGCGGCTTCCTGCGAGGCCAGCACCAGCTCATAGATAGCCTTCTGCTCGGGGGAAAACCTGCCGCTGACCGGGAAGGTACGAGTGATGTCGCTGGCGTAGCAGTCGATCTCGCAGCCGGCGTCGATCAGCACCAGGTCGCCGTCCTTGAGCACCGCGTCGTTCTCACGGTAGTGCAGGATGCAGGCATTGCGGCCGGCGGCGACGATACTGCCGTAGGCCGGCATCTTCGCTCCACCCTTGCGGAACTCGTAGTCCAGCTCGGCTTCCAGGTGATATTCGAACAGCCCGTCGCGACTCGCCTGCATTGCGCGTATGTGAGCACGCGCACTGATCTCGGCCGCTTCCTTCATCACCTTCACCTCGGCAGACGACTTGTAAAGGCGCATGTCGTGCAGCAGATGGTTGAGGGCGACGAATTCGTTTGGCGGCGTCGCGCCCTGGCGCGCCTTGGCGCGGATATGGTTGACCCACTCCATCAGCCGATGATCGAACTCCTGATTGCTGCCGATGGCGTAGTAGACACGCTCGCGACCTTCGATCAGCCCCGGAAGAATGTCGTCGATGTCGCCAATGGGGAAGGCATCGTCGGCGCCAAACCGGCTGATCGCACCGTCCTGGCCGGCACGCAGGCCATCCCACAACTCGCGCTCCGGATCGCGTTCACGGCAAAACAGCACGTACTCACCGTGCTCGCGCCCAGGGATCAGCGCCATCACCGCCTCCGGCTCAGGGAAACCGGTGAGGTACTGGAAATCGCTGTCCTGACGGTAGACATGCTCGACGTCACGGTTGCGGATATACACCGGCGCCGCTGGCAGAATGGCGATGCTGTTGGGTTCCATCTGCGCCATCAGCGCCTTGCGCCGACGGGCATATTCGGACTTGGGGATGCTGATCAAGGCAGGCTCCGACGAACAATCAGTGCAGGGACGGTTTGGCAGCAGGCGCCGCAGGTTTGGCGCACTCGGTGAACAGCAACAGCGGTGCCACGCGCAGGTATTCCATCACCTCCATGTAGTCGCTCTCGCCATCTTCCGATTCTTCCAGGGCACTCTGCACCTGGGCGATGGCGGAGAGATCCTGCAACACTTCCATGGCTTCGGCGCTCAGCGCACCGTCGCGAGCGGTCAGGCCGAAGCCACCGAGAAAGCCCTGACACCACTGGCCCAGTGCGACCGCGCGCTGCGCCAACGGGGTTTCGTCATCCGGCAGCAGCAGCACCACGGTGACGTCTTCGCTGCACAGCTCACCCTTGACCATTTCCTGCAGACCGATCAGCGCCTGGCGCACGCTGTCCTGCGGCTCGCCGCCGAGCAGGTCGGCAGCGTCGAGCAGCCAGGCATCGGCATCGAAGCCGGCGCCGGCACAGCTGCGGCCCAGCAGCAGGCCATGCAGTTCAGCAGGGGAAACGGAATGCCCGGCGCTGCTGAGCAGGGCGGCGAAGGCGGCGTAGGGAGAGCTTGGAATCGACATAGATAGCTAGGCGCCAGACGGCGCAATCTCTAGAATGGAGGCCTCGTATCCTAGCACCGGCAGACGCGGCAAGACCATCCGAGGCCGCCGGGGTGATGCCGTCATCTGCATCACACCACTGCTATCTGGGTTTGACCCCTAACCGGGACAGGCCTATACAGTCCAGCCAGCCATCCCATAGCGAGAGCCCATGGAAGACGCCGATCTGCACGCATTGACCGCCAAGCTGGAACTGCTGATCCAGCGAGTCGAGCAGCTAAAGGCTCACAACCGACTCCTGCTGGCGAATGAACAGGCCTGGCGCGAGGAACGCGCCCATCTGATCGAAAAGAACGAAATGGCCCGGCACAAGGTCGAATCGATGATTTCGCGCCTTAAAGCCCTGGAGCAGGACTCATGACCCAGTCGAACACCGTGACCGTCCACATTCTGGACAAAGAATATTGCATCGCCTGCCCGCAGGACGAACGCGCCAATCTGGAAAGCGCGGCTCGCTACCTGGACGGCAAGATGCGCGAGATCCGTACCAGCGGCAAAGTGATCGGTGCCGACCGCGTCGCCGTGATGGCAGCCTTGAACATCACCCACGACCTGCTGCACAAGCAACAGCGCCTGGATCAGGACGCCAACTCCACCCGCCAGCAGGTGCGCGAGCTGCTCGATCGTGTCGACCATGCGCTGGCCGACGACCCGAGCGCCTGAGCACCGTCATGCCTGCCAGTTCGTCGCAGGCCGCCCCGCAGACCCTCTGTTCGGGTATACTGGGCGCAACTTCCTGGGGTGTGCGCCAGTCGGTGATGTCCCTGAGCCGATACGCACAACCACGGGGGTTGCACGTTGGGGCCGGTGTGCATGTCCGCCTGACGGAAAGCCTTAACGCCTCCTGCAACCTCCACCTTGAACTTTCGGGTTCAAGGGCTAAACCGACAGCGGCACGCCGGGAAGTCATCATTTCCAGCAGTGACCTTCAGCGCTGCTACCCGCCTCGTCCAAGCCCCAATTCATGACTACGCCAGCCACGCTCAGTCGCCCGCAACTGCGCCGCGTGCTGCGTCAGCGTCGTCGCGCGCTCAGCCGCAGCCAGCAACGTCTTGCCGCACGCAACCTGTATCGCCAGTTGGCACAAAGCCCGCAGTTTCGCCGCGCCAGGCATATCGCCCTGTACCTGCCCAACGATGGCGAAATCGACCCGAGGCCTTTGCTGGCCGCTGCACAGAAGCGCGGCAAACGCACCTACCTGCCGGTACTCAGCGCCTGGCCGCGCACCAAGATGGTGTTTCAGCGCGTCACTCGGCACGAGAAACTGGCGGGTAATCGCTTCCGCATCCTCGAGCCACGCACACAGCCCAAGCGCCAACGCAAGGTCTGGGCGCTGGACCTGGTGCTACTGCCGCTGGTGGGCTTCGATGATCGCGGCGGCCGCCTGGGCATGGGCGGCGGTTTCTACGACCGCAGCCTGGCTTACCTGCGCATGCGCAAAAATTGGCACATGCCGACACTACTGGGCCTGGCGCATGAATGTCAGCGCGTGGAAGAACTGGCGATGGCCAGCTGGGACGTACCCTTGCAGGCAACGGTGACGGACAAGGCGTGGTATTGAATCGAAAGATGCGGCACCGCGTTCCCTGCGGCGCTTACGCTGGCAGCCTGCGAATCAGGGCTGCTGCGTTACATTGATCGGAGCGTCGCTCTGGCGCTCCCAAAAGCTCTGGGTGTAACCCGTGGTAACCACGCCCAGGCTGAACAGTACGACGAGAACCCACAAAAGATCTGGCTTGCGTTTCATCTATTGCCTCCCCCTTCAAGGCAATGCGCGCGTTGGTCGCGCGTTATTGTTGTGTGCAATACGACGGCGCCAAGCTTAAGCCGGGCATTGTCCGTCAGCGCCAAGCACTGTGCAATTTCTGGCGCCAACCGGCCGTCGGAGATATCCCTCAAACGAGCGTCCGCTTACGGACAGACCTGCAGGAGCAAAGTTCATGCCTTATTGGCTGATGAAGTCCGAACCCGATGAGTTGTCCATCCACGACCTGCAACGACTGGGCAAAGCGCGCTGGGATGGCGTACGCAATTACCAGGCGCGCAACTTCATGCGGGCGATGAAGCCCGGCGATCTGTTCTTCTTCTATCACTCCAGTTGCCCGCAACCCGGCATCGCCGGCATCGCGCGCATTGCCGGCGAGATCTACCCGGACCCCACCGCACTGGACCCGCAAAGCCATTATCACGATCCCAAGGCCAGTACCGAGAAAAATCCCTGGAGCGCCCTGGACGTCGAGTTCGTCGAGGCCTTCGACGAGGTGCTGGCGCTGCAGCAACTGAAGAACAATCCGCTACTGGCCGAACTGGCATTGGTACAACGTGGCAGTCGCCTGTCGGTGATGCCGGTGAGCGATGCCGAATGGGCAGCAATTCTCGCCATGCGTTGAGTAGCATGCGGCACTGTGCTATCACCACACAGAGCCAAGGAGTTTTTCCATGCCGGCATCCTCCGCCTGGCCGGCGCGACTTGCGCTGGCGTTCCTGTTACTGGTGCTGAGCGGCGCCAGCGTCCTGCTTTGGCGTCAGATCGAAGCCGTGCAGCAGCAGCGCGTCGATGAACGCATCGGCTACCAGGCACGCAGCCTGGCACGTCAGCTGGAGAGCACGCTGCACCTGGAAGTGGCCAGCCTCGAACGCATCGCTCGCTTGTGGAACAGCCTGGGCCGCCTGCCGCGCGCCAGCTGGGACGAGGAGGTAGAGCGCGCAATACGCGGCTTTCCCGTCTATCAATCAATCCAGTGGGTTGGCGATGATCTGCGCATGCGCTGGCTGCTACCGGTAGCCGGCAACGAAGCGGCGCTGAATTTTCGCCTGCACCCTGAGCACCCCAACTACCCGCTGGCGATGGAAGCCCGCGAGAGCGGCGAGCAGCGCTTCTCCAACAGCTTCGACCTGGTCCAGGGTGGACGCGGCTTCGTCCTCTACACACCGCTGTACCGCGAACAGGACGGCAGCAAGGTGTTCGACGGTTTCCTCCAGGGCGTTTTTCGCGTCGAAACGCTGATGCTGCAGTTGCTCACCCAGATCGATCGCGAAGCCTTCAACCTCGAGCTGCTGGAGAACAGTCATAGCTTGTTCCGTCATGGTGCAGCGGACACCGATGCGCGGCACAGCCTGCAACTGGGCCTGAGTCTGCTCAACAATCAGGACTTCCGTCTGCGCCTGAGCCCTACCGAACAATTGCTCGATCAACTCGAGTCGCCCCTGCCCGGCGTGGTACTCGGCGCCAGCCTGGCGATCAGCCTGCTACTGGTGGCCGCCCTGGCCCTGGCGCTGGAAAACAGCCGCCGTGCCCATGCCCTGCAACTGGCCAACCGCCGCTTCAAGCTGGAGGCCGAACGCCGCGAAGAGACCGAGCAGCGCCTGCGCGAAAACCGCGAACGCCTGCAGCTGGTGCTCGACCTGACCGACTCCAGCCATGACGGTCTGTTCATCTTCGATAGCAGCACCCGCGAACTGCTGCACATGAATCAGGCCACCTACGCCACGCTCGGCTATCGCCCGGAACAGTTCGCCGAGCTGCTGCGCGATGATCCGGAAAAACTCCTGCCAGGCTTCCATCGCTGGCTGGAGCAGGCGCGCCAGGCGCAGCGCGACAATCTCTCGCGGATATTCCAGCGCGAGCTGATCCGCCGCGACGGCAGTCGCCAGCCTGCCGAGATCAACACCCAGTTGGTGCAGTTGCATGACCGCGAATACCTGATCGCCGTTTCCCGCGACAATAGCGAGCGCCTGCAACTGGAAGCGCAACTGCAACGCCTGTCGCAGCTCGACGGTCTTACCGGGCTGTACAACCGCCGTTACTTCGATCAGCAACTACTCGCCGAATGGCGCCGCCTGCGCCGTCTCGGCGCGCCCTTGGCGCTGCTGATGCTCGATATCGACCACTTCAAGGCCTACAACGATGCGCTCGGCCATCTCGCTGGCGACGACGCGCTGCGTAAAGTCAGTGCAGCCCTGCGCGAAAGCCAGCAACGCGAAGGCGACACGGCCTGTCGCTACGGCGGCGAGGAATTCGCCATCATTCTCGCCAACACCAACCTGGAGGGTGCCGAACAGGTCGCCGCACGCATCCATGCGGCAATCGCCGGCCTGGATATCCATCACCCCGCCAGCCCGTTCGGTCGGCTGACCCTGAGCATCGGCCTCACGGTGGCCGACCCGGTGAGGGACGAACAGCCAGGCGAACTGCTCGCCCAGGGCGATCAGGCGCTATATCGTGCCAAGCATGAGGGTCGCAACCGTACCAGCCTGTGGCAACCGCCCGAGCTTGACCTGCATCAAGCCCCCTGAGGCGTACCTGGCAGACAATGGATATGTCGTGAAAGCCCCAGCCATGGGGCTCTACAGGTAAGCCGAAATGATCAACGCCAAACGTCGCCTGCCCTACCTGATCGCCGTCGGCCTGGCCGCGCTGGCAGCCGTGGCCTGGTGGCAACTGCGCCCGACGGGGCTGGGCGAGGGTTTCGCCGGCGGTAACGGGCGCATCGAAGCCACCGAAGTGGATGTGGCGACCAAACTCGCCGGGCGCGTCGCCAGCATCGACGTCGACGAAGGTGACTTCGTCGAGCCTGGCCAGATTCTCGCCCGCATGGACACCCAGGTGCTCGAAGCCCAGTTAGCGCAGGCCCGTGCCCAGTTGCGCCAGGCAGAGAATGGCCAGATCACCGCCGCCAGCCAGATCAGTCTGCGCCAAAGCGAAAAGCTCGCAGCCGAGGCCGTGGTGCGCCAGCGCCAGGCGGAACTGGATGCCGCACGCAAACGTCACGCGCGCAGCGCCACGCTGGTCAAGCGCAACGCCCTGGCTCAGCAGACGCTGGATGACGACCTGGCCCGCCTGCAGAGTGCCGAAGCTGCGTTGGCAGCGGCGCGAGCTCAGGTCAGTTCCGCCGAGGCCGGTATTGCCGCCGCACAATCGCAGGCCATCGAAGCGCAATCGGCGACCGAAGCGGCCCACGCCAGCGTCGAGCGCCTGCAGGTGGACATCGACGACAGCCAGCTCAAGGCGCCGCGTGCCGGCCGCGTGCAATACCGCGTCACTCAACCCGGCGAAGTACTGGGTGCCGGCGGCAAGCTGCTCAACCTGGTGGACCTCACCGACGTCTACATGACCTTCTTCCTGCCCGAGCGCCAGGCCGGTCGCGTCGCCCTAGGCAGCGAAGTACGCCTGGTGATCGACGCCGCGCCGCAATATGTGATTCCGGCCAAGGTCAGTTATGTCGCCAGCGTTGCCCAGTTCACGCCCAAAACCGTGGAAACCGCCAGCGAGCGCGAGAAACTGATGTTCCGGGTCAAGGCGCGCATCGACCCCGAGCTGCTGAGCAAGCACCTGCAGCAGGTGAAAACCGGCGTACCGGGCATGGCCTACCTGCGCCTCGACCCTGAAGCCGAGTGGCCTGCACATCTGGCGATCAAGGTTCCGCAATGAACGCTGCGGTCGCACGCCTGGCCGGCGTCGGCCTGCGCTACGGCCAGACCCGCGCCCTGCAGCAGATCGACCTGACGCTGCCAGCCCGTTGCATGGTCGGTTTGATCGGCCCCGACGGCGTCGGTAAATCCAGCCTGCTGGCACTGATCGCCGGGGCGCGCAAGCTGCAGGACGGCAACGTCGAGGTGCTCGGTGGCGACATGGCCGATGCCAGCCACCGCCGCCGCGTCTGCCCGCATATCGCCTATATGCCACAGGGCCTCGGCAAGAACCTCTATCCGACGCTCTCGGTGTTCGAGAACCTGGATTTCTTCGGGCGCCTGTTCGGCCAGGACGCTGCCGAGCGCGAACGGCGCATCGACGACCTGCTGCGCAGCACCGGCATGGCCGCCTTCCGCGAGCGTCCGGCCGGCAAGCTGTCCGGCGGCATGAAGCAGAAGCTCGGGCTGTGTTGCGCGCTGATCCATGACCCGGATCTGCTGATCCTCGACGAGCCAACCACCGGCGTCGACCCGCTATCGCGCAACCAGTTCTGGGAGCTGATCGCTCGCATCCGTGAACAGCGCCCGCAGATGAGCGTATTGGTGGCCACCGCCTACATGGAGGAAGCCGAGCGCTTCGACCACCTGGTGGCGATGGACGCGGGCCACATACTCGCCAAAGGCAGCCCGGCCGAATTGCGCGCCCAAACCGAAAGCGCCAGCCTGGAGCAGGCCTTTATCGCCCTGCTGCCCGAGGAACGCCGGCGCGGCCATCAGCAGGTGATCATTGCGCCGCTGCAAGACAGCAACGAAATCGCCATCGAAGCCAAGGGCCTGACCATGCGCTTCGGTGATTTCGTCGCCGTCGATTCGGTGTCGTTTCGCATCCGCCGTGGTGAGATTTTCGGCTTCCTCGGCTCCAACGGCTGCGGCAAGAGCACCACCATGAAGATGCTCACCGGCCTACTGCCGGCCAGCGAAGGCGAGGCGCTGCTGTTCGGCCAGGCGGTCGATCCGCGCGACATGGCCACGCGCAAGCGGGTCGGCTACATGTCCCAGGCATTCTCCCTGTACGGCGAGCTGACGGTGCGGCAGAACCTGGTGCTGCACGCCCAGCTGTTCCATGTACCGACCGACGAGATCGAGCCGCGCGTGGCGCACATGGCGGCACGCTTCGACCTCGGCGAAGTCATGGACATGCTCCCCGAGCGATTGCCACTGGGCATCCGCCAGCGTCTGTCGCTGGCCGTGGCGGTGATCCACAAGCCGGAGATCCTGATCCTCGACGAGCCCACCTCGGGCGTCGATCCGGTCGCCCGCGACGGCTTCTGGCAACTGATGCTCGACCTCTCGCGCCAGGACGGCGTGACCATCTTCATCTCCACCCACTTCATGAACGAGGCGCAGCGCTGCGACCGCATCTCGCTGATGCACGCCGGCAAGGTGCTCGACAGCGATACCCCGCAGGGCCTGATGGCCAAACGCGGCCTGGACAGCCTGGAAGCCACCTTCATCGCCTACCTACAGGAAGCGGTTGGCGAGCAACCGGTGAACACGGCACCGCCGCTGGAGCAGGCACCACCGCCACAGCGTCAAAGTTTCAGCCTGCGCCGCCTGCTCAGCTATGCCCGCCGCGAAGCACTGGAGCTGCGCCGCGACCCGATTCGCGGCGGCATGGCCCTGCTGGGTACAGTACTGCTGCTGTTCATCATCGGCTATGGCATCAGCCTGGACGTGGAGGACCTGACCTTCGCCGTGCTGGATCGCGACCAGACCACCACCAGCCAGCAATACCACCTCAACCTGTCCGGCTCCCGCTACTTTCAGGAGAAGGCGCCGCTCTCCGACTATGCAGAGCTGGAGCGGCGCCTGCGTAATGGCGATATCAGCCTGGCGGTGGAAATTCCGCCGCACTTCGGCCGCGACCTCAAGCGCGGCGCCAGCCCACAGATCGGCATGTGGATCGACGGCGCCATGCCAACCCGCGCCGAAACCATCAAGGGCTACGTCACCGGCCTGCACCAGCACTACCTGAGTGAGCTGGCGCGCAGCTCGTCACAACCGCAGGCAGCCAACGCCGCCGAGCTGGAGGTGCGCTATCGCTACAACCCGGACGTGGAAAGCCTCAAGGCCATGGTGCCGGCGGTGATACCGCTGCTGCTGATGCTGATTCCGGCGATGCTCACCGCGCTTGGCGTGGTCCGCGAGAAGGAACTGGGCTCGATCATCAACCTCTACGTCACCCCGGTTACCCGCCTGGAATTCCTGCTCGGCAAGCAGCTGCCCTATATCGCCCTGGGCCTGTTCAACTTCATCCTGCTGATGCTGCTGGCGGTGACCGTGTTCGACGTACCGCTCAAGGGCAATCCGCTGACGCTGCTGGCTGGCGCCCTGCTCTACCTGGCCTGCGCCACCGGCCTCGGTCTGCTCATGTCGACCTTCACCAAGAGCCAGATCGCCGCCGTATTCGGCACCGCCATCGTCACCTTGCTACCAGCCATTCAGTTTTCCGGGTTGATCTACCCGGTGGCCTCGCTGGAGGGCGCAGGCGCGGTGATTGGGCAGCTCTACCCGACCTCGCAATTTCTGGTGATCAGCCGCGGCATCTTCTCCAAGGCGCTGGAGCTGCAGGACCTGGCCAGCTACTTCTTCGCCCTGATGCTGACCATCCCGCTGCTGACCCTGCTCAGCGCCAGCCTGCTGCGCAAACAGGAGGTCTGATGGAACGCCTGGCCAATATCCTGTATCTCGGCATCAAGGAGCTGCGCAGCCTGCAGCACGACCTGGCGCTGGTGCTGCTGATCCTCTGGGCCTTCAGCATGGGCGTCTACTCGGCCGCCACCAGCATGCCGGAGAGCCTGCACAACGCCGCCATCGCCGTGGTCGACGAAGACCAGTCGCAGCTCTCCGAGCGACTGATTCAGGCCTTCCAGGAACCCTATTTCCGTACCCCGGAGCGTATCGACCTGAGCGAGATGGATCGCGGCATGGATTCAGGGCGCTACACCTTCACCCTGAACATTCCGCCGAACTTCCAACGCGACGTGCTCGCCGGCCGCAACCCGGCGATCCAGCTCAACGTCGATGCCACCCAGGTGAGCATGGCCTTCACCGGTGCCGGCTACATCCAGAACATCGGCGCCAGCGAAGTTGCCGAGTTCGTCCGCCGCTACCGTGGCGAGCTGCAGCAGCCGGCCGAACTGGCGCTGCGCATAAAGTTCAACCCGAATCTGACGCGTGCCTGGTTCGGCTCGGTGATGGAGGTGATCAACCAGATCACCATGCTGTCGATCATCCTCACTGGTGCGGCGCTGATTCGTGAGCGCGAGCACGGCACCGTGGAGCATCTGCTGGTGATGCCGGTGACACCGCTGGAGATCATGCTGGCCAAGGTCTGGTCGATGGGGCTGGTGGTACTGACGGCGGCGACGCTGTCGCTGCTGCTGGTGGTGCAAGGCTGGCTGCAGGTGCCGATAGAGGGCTCCATCGCGCTGTTCCTGGTCGGCGCGGCGCTGCATCTGTTCGCCACCACCTCGATGGGCATCTTCTTCGGCACCGTGGCGCGCTCGATGCCGCAGCTGGGCCTGCTGATCATCCTGGTGCTGCTGCCATTGCAGATCCTCTCCGGTGGCACCACGCCACGCGAGAGCATGCCGGAGCTGGTGCAGCAGATCATGCTGGCGGCGCCGACCACCCACTTCGTCGCGCTGGCCCAGGCAATTCTCTATCGCGGCGCAGGGTTCGCGATCGTCTGGCCTTACATGCTGGCCATCGCCGCCATCGGCACGCTGTTCTTCGTCGCGGCGCTGACGCGCTTTCGCAAGACCCTGGCGCAGATGGCCTGAACAAACTGTAGGAGCGGCTTCAGCCGCGAATCACTGTGGCCTTCACCGCTGAAGCAGCGCCCGAACGCCAAGGGGATTCGCCGCTACTGGATGATCAGATTGTTGAACAGCAGGTCTTCGACGATGGGCTTGCCCTCTTCGCCGTTGATAGCATCCTGCACCCTCTTCAACGCTTCCAGGCGCAGATTCTCACGGCCATCGGGTGCGTTGATGATCTCGCTGGTCTGGGCCGAGAACAGCATCACCATCTGATGACGGATCAGCGGCTCATGCTGCTTGAGCTTCTCCTCGGCCTCGGTGCCGGTCACTCGCAAGGACACATCGGCCTTGAAAAACTTCAGACGATTGCCCTGATCCGCCAGGTTGCCGATCAGGGCCGGGAACAGGTTGTGATAAATCGTCGTCGGCGCCTCTTCCTTCTCTTCCGAAGAGGCCAGGGCAGGCAGGCAGATCGACAGGCTCAGCAGCAGGGCGGTCAACAGTTTCACGTTCGGCACTCCATCGGGGATGTGCCTAGCATAGCCATCCACAGGCCAGCACCCAAGCCCGGCGCTTATGCCGACCTATCAGGCATCGGCATGCTCGTTGACCCTCGGCGGGCGCTTTCTACACTGCAAGGCACCCCGCAAGAGGAATGACCTTGATGAAAGCCCTGCTGTGCAAAGCCTTCGGCCCCGCCGACACCCTGGTACTGGAAGACCTGCCAAGCCCCGAACCGAAAAAGAACGAGGTGCTGATCGAGGTGCAGGCCGCCGGGGTCAACTTCCCCGACACGCTGATCATCGAAGGCAAATACCAGTTCAAACCGCCCTTCCCCTTCGCCCCGGGCGGCGAGGTAGCCGGCGTGGTCAAGGCCGTTGGCGAGAAGGTCAGCCACCTGCGCGTCGGTGACCGGGTCATGGCGCTGACCGGCTGGGGCGGCTTCGCCGAAGAAGTCGCCGTGCCGGCCTACAATGTGCTGCCAGTACCCAAGAGCATGGACCTGACCACCGCAGCCGCCTTCGGCATGACCTACGGCACCTCCATGCATGCCCTCAAGCAACGCGCCAACCTGCAACCGGGCGAAACCCTGCTGGTGCTGGGCGCCTCCGGCGGCGTCGGCCTGGCGGCGGTGGAAATCGGCAAGGCCATGGGCGCCAAGGTCATCGCTGCGGCGAGTAGCGCCGAGAAACTGGAAGTGGCGCGCAAGGCCGGCGCCGACGAGCTGATCAACTACAGCGAACAAAGCCTGAAGGACGAAGTGAAGAAGCTCACCGGCGGCCAGGGCGTCGACGTGATCTACGACCCGGTGGGCGGCGCACTGTTCGAGGAAGCCTTCCGCAGCATCGGCTGGAACGGCCGCTTCCTGGTAGTGGGTTTCGCCGCCGGCGGTGGCATCCCGGCCCTGCCGGCCAACCTGCCTTTGCTCAAGGGCGCTTCGCTGGTCGGCGTATTCTGGGGTTCGTTCGCTCAGCGCCAGCCGCAGGACAACGCCGAGAACTTCCAGCAGCTGTTCGCCTGGCATGCCGAAGGCAAACTCAAGCCGCTGGTGTCGCAGACCTTCCCGCTGGAGCGCGGCGGCGAAGCGATCGATGCCCTTGGCCAGCGCAAAGCCGTCGGCAAGGTGGTGGTGGAAGTCCGGTAGGGTGCGCCGCGCGCACCGAAGCTATTCGCAATGACGTAAACAGGGCCGCCCTCGGGGCGGCCTTTTGCCAACGCCGCGCGGGGTTTCAGCCGCCGTTTGATCCCTATGGATGACTGGCGCGACTCGGTCGCAGCCAAGAACGAGGAAACGGGCTCGACCGGGTCAATTCATCAGGTTCGGCACTGGAGAAACTCTGCCGCTAAAAAGCAGAGCAGGTTGCTTTGAGTCTTGACGCCAGGCCGGCTAATGGGTGTCCCCTTTTCCTGCCGACTATCTTTAGCTAAGCTCATAACGCCTAATGAAAAGAACATCACCGACATCGACCTCTGGGAAAACCCAAGTTCTCCAATTATCCACAAGCCACCTACTTTTGATAGCTCTTCCGTCACAACTCTCTTTTGGGAGTAGAACTAATATTAGTCCTGCTTTTTGCCCGGTCACAGCCATCAACCCCATCCCCGCTTGCGGATCCTGCGGATCAAAAACCATAAGATCTATTTCACCCTCAGCCTGGCGACTTTGAGGCGATCTCAAAATAGAACCATGGCCGATATACTCTTGTGTCAAATCAACCAACTTAGTCCAGCTCATCACTTAACCCTCAGATCATGCCCACCAGAAGTATCTAACGAATCCTTAATAGGAGTCATGTTCATATCAACCTCCCCACAAAAAAGGGGACAGATTTGAATGGCACTTACTTAACCTTCCTTGGATGTCCATTTTTCCTGATTTCCTTGCGCTCCGCTTGGCGTGCTCGAGTCAGCAATGGATAGGGTTTCTGCCTTCGCTTTACTGCTCTCGGCTCCATTCGGCCCGACCGGCGGCCTACAGGCTGCTGGGCAATGAGCATCAGGAGCTGATGGAAGCGCTCGTCAATATCCGAACCATCAAATTGTCGCCAAGCAAGCCACAGTTGCAGGGTGTGCTTGAAGCTCAGCTGGCGTGGCAGACAGTCCACGATTGATGCCGATTGCACCATGAGCAGCCGGATCAAGTTGTGCGCCAATAGATAAACCCACAGCTCCTTCACTGCCATGGCGGCTGTTTTGCATTAGTATTAGGGGACAGACCACGATTTAACTAGGAAGAAAACGTGGTCTGTCCCCTATTGTTTACTATTGTTTCCCTGTGTTTCCCTGGAGTAGATTTGTGGGGATTCCTCAGAATCTGTCCCCTTTTCCTTAAGGCTCGTCATTGATTAGGAAAAGCTCTTCTCGAAACAAAGTCTTAAGCTCAGCACGGCGCTTTGAAAATAACGGAAAGTCGTCCACCACATCTTGAATACTATCTGTAACTCTCACCAAGTAACCATTCCCTATTCTCTCAATAGGGAACCCTGACGCAGCGATCAGATCGGAATTAACTTCTTGGGAAAATTCGTCACCATAAAACATTGCCCAGCCTATATTCGGGATATCTGGCTTCAATGCAGCATTGAAAGAACCGATCTGGAAGCTACCATTTCTTTCAGCGGGACTTAGCTCGGGTCCAGTAAAAGGATGAAGCATTCCAAGTTGAGGAGGAAAAAATTCACACCACGCCTTGAAGAGCGAATACCAATCAGCCTTATCGCTAAAAGCAGCGCTCAGGGAAATAGATCCAGGAACAAGTTGACCACGAGTATTTCGAGATGTATGAACAACACTGCCCGATGATTTAATCGCTTTCTTTCTTCTCCATGCAAAATCTTGGTAAAAATCCAACAAAGCACCATTAGCGCGGATCGAAGCCTTAGAAGCCCATACACTCTCACACGAAGCCTTCCCGAGGAAAGGCTCCGTGAATTTATCTGCATTATGCGACACCTGCTCCGGAAACAGTAACTCTCCGTTCAAGCCCAACGAATCAATGAGCTTTTCACCACTGTTCCAGCCTATCGTTTCGACTTTTGTCCTAATCGCTATTTGTATATATGGTTTCATATACCCATCAAAAATTTGTCAATTCGCCAGTAGTAGGATTGTATCTGTAGACATTACCGCCAGTACTCCTAACTTGACGCATGAGTTCTCCAGACACACTATTCGTTCTAGGACTCACAACAAGATTAAGAGGCTGACCTGGAGTATTAGGGGACAGACCACGATTTAACTAGGAAGAAAACGTCGAAAAAGGGGACACGAAAAAGGGGACAGATTTATTTTTCGGAATTACGCGTCGGCCTGCCCTGACCTCGTAACTCAACCCGCACACCTTGGATTCTTTCTATTTCATCCACGAAACGGGCACTGCCCGTTAGCTGCCCCCTCTGCAGCGCAGCACGAATCAAATCAATCTCACTTGATGGAACGGCTTGTCGCATGAATTCCATGTAACGGATACGACGCCTTTCAGGCGTGTCGCCAAGTGCGACGAAGCAAGGGTCCATGTCCAACCAATCGCTGTCCGCCTGATCCGTTACCCGCATCCGATGGCTCGACCAGGGATAATCAACCGCTTCGGCAACCATGCGGGCTCGAACCGGGTTCAGTTCGATATAGCGACAGCAGGCAAGCAAGTAGGCATCTGATTCGACTACGCTGGACTTGTAGCGACTCTCCCAGAGAGTGCCGGTACGCCCTTCTAGACGATTTCGATAGCGCGTAGCGCGCGCCGCTAGCGCCTTCATCAACTGACCCAACCCGGCAATGGCCTCGCCGGGTTCCAGAAGCAGATGAACATGGTTCGTCATCAGGCAATAAGCGTAGACCTTGACCCCGAAGACATCTTTTAGCTCACGTAGGTCAGAAATGTAACGCTGATAATCCTGCTCAGCGGCAAACACTACCTGCCGGTTATGGCCACGCTGCACCACATGATGCGGGTAGTTCGGCAACACAATACGCCCCATCCTCGGCATAACGATCTCCCTCCGTTGAGACCTTCATCTTAGTCGATCAGGTGAAAAATAAATCTGTCCCCTTTTTCCCGCAGGCTCAAACGACAGGCAAGTCATGCCGCTTTCAGAGCAACAGCGTCAGGCATAAACCCGTGCTGTCGCTCTGGCGTATCGGCCTCGAATACCTCAGGCGCTCGGCTAGCGATTTATCATGCTCGGCTCTGGCGAAGATGGAGCTTTTGCTACGTGAGGAGGTATACCGGCAAGCTCAGGTGCAGGAGTAGGTTTGTGGGGATTCCTCAGGGTCTGTCCCCTATTGTTTCCCTTTTTGTTTCCCTTTTCGTCCGACTGTTTGCTCTTAAATTTCACGCCGCTTAAATACCCAAATTCCCTGATCAAGTATCGGCTCCGAGGCATCTAGCCGCAAGCACTTCACTATAACCGTCCAGTCATCCTCGTAATCAGCAATCACCTCAGTTTCAACACAGGAGGCAGACTCAAAATCATCATCATCGATTTCTCCGTCAAAATAGAATCTAATATTCAGAATCAGCCCCGATACTGAAAATATAACAGCACGAAGCTTCCCTGAAACCTCACCTAACAACGCTCTTTGAATATTCAGACGGGCCATCACGATCACATCATCAAGAGAACACATTATTCACGGCCTCGCTGGCACAATGTGGATACCATCCTTAGAGTAGTGAATTATTCCATTCGCTGTAGGTGTTGCCACGCCTGCTCCATCTATATACGTCCCTATAGGCCCACCAAAATTCACCCTTTCTTTCGAGCCTGGCATGCCAACTGGAATATTACCGACCTGCTGTCCAGTTCCAGCACTTTCGGCAAGCTTGCGGGGGTCACTGCTCAAAACACTACGGCCTAGCGTGTACGAATTATGACCTGGAAAGTGCTTCTCTTGAGCACTCCATTTAACAGCGGGAACCTCTTTTGGACCAACCGGCTGATTCAGCGGTCCAAAATCTCCATCCACCCGCGAAACGGCATTGTCCCACTTCGGCGTCGTCTCGCCAGTCGTCGCTCCTGTCTTCGCCGGCCCTGCAACCTTCGGCGTATCGGTTGATGATGACTTGCCGCCCGCTAACCCTCCCAAAGCAGCAGGGTTTATACCAAACGGATTGAACCCTTGCTGATCAAGAAAGTGACCAATCTCCGACATCGCCCCAGGCTTGCCGTCCAGCGCCGCATTGGCAACCTGAGTTGCAACCCGCGGCCCAGAGCTCGACCATTCGTTTATGTTGTTACGCAGAAATTCATCGGTTATGCCAGTAGAGTCACTCTGCCATAGTTCATTTAGTGCGCGTGACCCCATATCCAGCTCATCACGAATTTGCGCGCAATCCGTTGTACAGGCCTCTAACCGAGCACGATTTGCTGCGTCTCGTTTCCGGAATTCTTCTCGAACCTCCTCACAGTCCCCCTGACATCCTTCCAGCGCCTCTCCTAGGTCATCTACGTCCTGATGATTGAGGAAGTTGTACTGCGTAGCATTCCCCGCCACCTGCGAGCCAACCTGCAGCGCCTTCTCATCCCCTCCCTGCGCCGCAGCGGCAAGCACCCCGATCACCTGCGAGTTCATCACCAGCAGCGCGTTTCTGTCCTCAATACTCATCTTCTTGTACTGGGCATCCAACTCAGCAACCAGCAGCTCATTCACCCCTGCCGCCAATGCCCCAGTCTTGAAGTCACCACCTGCCGCCTCTGCCGCCAAGCCTCCCATCACGGCATGCATCGCGATCTTGGCCGGGCTACCGTCTTTCAAATCCCATTTAGATTTTGACGTTTGATCCCCAACCCAGTTGAAACCCGCCGCCGCAAAGGTATTGGCCAGACTGCTGCGCAAGGCATCGCTGAACGAGCTATCACCTCCCAGAGCGCGATCAAGGACGGTGGAAGTACCGTTTTGCAGTAACTGGTTACCGGCAAAGCGACCGATGCCCTCCACAGTGGATAAGCCACCATTGGCAATGACTTTGCCGCCGTTCTGAATAGCTCCCGCTGAGCCTGTTTCTGTTCCCAACCAGCCGTCATAAAGACCATTGGTTAGGCCTGCAGTAATGCCCGCCACAGCGTAGCCACGTAACGCATCCTCAGAGGTTACGTCCTTGAATACCGCGCCTAGATTCCCTCGGTTATTAATAGCGCTGACAGCGCCATTGCTGGCCATCCCCGTCAAACCAGCCGTTACGGCCGCATTTGCCCAACCGATACCTGATAAAGTTGCCCCTGTGCCCGCTGCCCAGGCACCTCCGGCGGCAGTAGCGGTTGTGGCGCCAGCGGCCGAGGCGCCACTCGCCACCAAACCACTCGCCGCCCCCGCCGTGAAATACGCCACTACGATGGCAATCACCATCGCCGCAGCCCCACCCAACCCCGAATGGCTGTACTTGAAGGAGTCATGTATCTCCTTCACCTGCCGCCAATCGACATCCCCGCGCTGCTCCATCTCCTTGAGCCAGGCCAGATCAGGATCGGCCTTGACCATGGCGTCGATGGTCTGGCTGACGCTCTGCTGATTGACCTCCTTGACGTCGATCTTCAGGCCGTCCACGGCCTGTATCACCAGGTCACCTTTGGCGATCAGTTGGCTCTGGTAGAGGGTTTCATCCGTCGTGCCCTTGCCCTTGGCTGAGGTCCAGGCCAGGCTGTTGCTGCTCTTCTCGTGGCTCTCCTGATCCAGATCCTTGACCGCTTCGAAGGTGATGCTGCCGCCGCTGTCGAGGATCAGGTCGTTGCCGCTTTCCAGGCGTGCCTTCTGGTAGAGCTGGTCACCTTCGCTGACCAATGCCAGATCACCACCGGTGGTGATGGAGCTGCCGACGTTGCGCACGGTGGTGACTTCGTCTCGCTGGGTCTTCTTGCTGCCCCAGGAGCCTTTCTTCTGCATGTCATACAGCGAGTACTCGCTGTTCTGCGCTGCCAGCAGGGCCAACTCTCCCCCCGCGTACAGGTAGGCGTCGCCCTCGGCCTCCAGGCGGCTCGCAGCTAGCACCAGGTCATTGCCGGCTTGCATCGCCAGGTCGCCGCCCGCACTGATTTCGCTGCTGCGCTGCACGACGCTGTCAGCCTGCTGGGTCGTCTTGGTCTTGCCCTGTTTGCGATAGGAATATTGATGCTGTTCATCGGCCGCCGAGGCAATGATCAGGTCGCTACCGGCAACCATGTCGATATCGCCACCAGCCTTGACCTGGCTGGCAACTACAGCCAGATCACGCTCCGCCGAAAGCGTCAGATTGCCACCAACCTCGAGGCTGGAACCATGCTGGGTGATGCTGTTGTCATGACCGCGTTCACGCTTGCGCCGATACTCGTAAGTGTCGATTTCGGCCTGGCTGACCAGGCTCAGATCGCGCCCAGCACTGAGCACCGCATTACCATCGGCCTGGATGACGCTGCCCACGCTCTGGATATCGCGACCGGCACTGATGCTCAGGTCGCCACGCGCTTCGATGCGTGCCGCATTGTTGACGATGTCGTTGCGCAGCCGATCACCACCACCGGCGGCGTGCACGGTGGTCACGCTGCGTTCGTTGATCACGTCGCCGGTCAATGCCGTCAGGCTCACGTCGCGCCCGGCAATGATGCCGCCCTGGGCATTGCGGATGCTGTCGGTGGCCAGCAGTTGCAGGCGCTCGCCCGCTTCCATCAGACCACCGTTGAAGATGTTGCCCGCCGTGGCGTTGAGGTTGCCGCTGGCTCGCAGGGTGCCGATGTTGTTGAGGTCGCCGCCGCTGATCAGGTTGAGGTCGCTGCCCTGGATCAGTGCGCCATTGCCGGCCAGGCGTCCTCCGGCCTGCGCCAGGTAGAGCACCGGGACCAGAACCTTTTCACCCAGAACCTCGCGCTCTTCCATCCAGACGATGTCGTGGGTCAGTGCCGCCACTTGCTGGGCGGTGAGGCTCACCCCCAGCGACAGGCCCAAGCGGTCCTTGCTGGCGAGGGCGTTGTCCATCAGGTAGCGGAACATCGCTTCGTCGCTGTACAGCCCGGCCAGATAGCGCTGGCCGGTGCGCTCGACGATGGCTTGGCGAATCAGGTGCTGCTCATACAGGCCGTCGCCGAGACGCTTCTGCGCCTGATCCGGGTCGTAGCCCAACTGGCCGAGCAGGTAGTCCGAGCCGAGGAAGTTCTTGAGATTGGTCAGCGCCGGGTTGGTTTCGATCAGGTATTTGTGTGCGCCCGGCGAGCGGCCGGACGTGGGCAGGCCGCCGGCCTTCTGTAGCTGCTGAGCCAGGGGACCGTCGCCAAAGCCGCCGCTGATCACCTGATCACCGACCCACGTGTTCTCGCCGGCCTGGCTGGCTTGACCGTCATAGCCCTGCTGCCCGCTCTGACCACCCAGGCCACTGAGGCGGAATAGCCCGTTGTCGCCCGTGGGCAGGCTGAAGCCGGGAAGGCTGAGTGGATCGACCTGTTTCTGCGCCAGGTCCGGCGGCAGTTGCGAGGTGATCGCCCAGTTCGTGGTGCTGGCGTTGGTGTTCACGCCGGTGTTCTGTGCGCCAATCTCGCCCACGCCGGCGGCGTATTCGCGCACCACGCTGTTGTCGATGCGCTGGCTGGCGGTGATGTTGACCGCACCGCCTGCCTGAATGATCGCCGAGGCCACCACGGCGCCGGAGGTCGGCACGCTGTAGGAGGTCACATTGAAGAAGGCACCGGCGGGCGCCGTGGCGCGGATGTCGGCCAGGGTGACTTCACCGGGGCGGTAGTCGCCGCCATGCGGATTGTTATAGAGATTGAACAGGTTCTTGGTGCTGATGAAGTTGTTATAGATGCTGCGATCGCGGGTGTATAAACCGCTGTTGTAATGGCGCTGCTCGCCACCAGCCATGCCGATGTTACGCAGGGTGTCGACGGTGATACCGATGTTGCCGGCAGCCGAGACGGTGCTGTAGAGGTTGTCGAAGCTCGAGCCGAGGATGTCGAGATTAGCGCCGCTGGTGATGAAGGCGATCGGCGCATCCGGGTCGCCAATGATCACGTCTTCGTAGTTTTCCACCGAGGTGAAGTACAGCTCGCACCCCTTGCCGTCGCAGAAGTCATCCCAGTACACGTTGAGGTTGCCGGAGACCAGGCGCATTTCGGTGGCGAAGTCGGCGCGCTGGTTGATCAGCCTGTTGGCCAGGATGCGCATGTTGCCGGCGCTCTCCACCGAGCCGGAGGTGTTCTCGAAGCGGCTGGCCCAGCCCGAATTGTCGTTGGCGGCGATGTCCAGGCCGCCCAGGCTATAGAGGTTGCCCCGCAGGTTGGTGAGGTTGAGGCTGCGCAGCGCCATGTCCCCGCCGCTGAAGATCAGCCCGCGCTCGTTGTAGAGGGTCGGTGCGTAGAGGCTCAGGCGCTCGGCACTGCCCAGGGTGCCATGGTTGTTCAGCGTGGCCGCGCGCAGGGTGAAGTCGCCGCTGGAGGTGAGTTGGCCACGGTTGACGGCCAAACCACTGAAGGTCAGCTGGCTGAGCGCGCCACCGGCGATGCTGCCGGCGCTGGCCAGGTCAAGGCTGGCGGCCTCGAGGCTCAGGTTGCCGAGGCTGGTCAGACGGCCACTGCCGTCGTAGGCGCCGGTCAGGGTCAGTTCTAGGCTGCCATCGCTGGCGATCAGGCCGGCGTTGCTCCAGTTGCCGCCACTGGCGTTCAGGCGCTGGGTCGCCAGCAACTGGCTGCCGGCGCCCTGGGTGAAGGTGCCGACGTTGAGGGTCAGTTCGCGTGCCTGCAAGGTGCCGCTGTGGTTCCAGGTGGTGGCGTTGACACTCAGGGCGCCGCCTGTGACCAGGGTCCCACCGGCCTCCACCAGGGTGCTGCTGGCCAGGCCGAAGTTGCCGCTGCCGACGTGCAGGATGGAGCCGCCGGCATTGAGCAGGCTGCCGAGGTTCAGGGCAAGGTTGGCGTTGGCGACTTCGAGGCGGCCGCCACGGTTGTCCAGGGTGCCGCTGGTGGTCAGACGGCTCTCGCCGCTTTGTCCCAAGGCACGCAGGGCGCCCTGGCGGTTGTCCAGACTGGCGACACCGAGACGCAGCGCGTCGCCAGCCTCGATCAGGCCGTGGACGTTGTTAAGCGCACCGGCCAGGCTGAAATCGACGGTACGTGCCGAGACTTTGCCGCCCTGGCCTGCGGCCGCCCCCTGGTTGGCGAAGCTGTCGGCGTCCAGGTCGAGCAGGTTGCCGGCGTAGAGGCCGCCGCCCTGGTTGTCGAAGGTTCCGGTCTGGATGCGTGCATTGCCTGCAACGGCGGAGAGATGGCCGCCGGCATTGCGCACCTGGCCGTTGGCCGCGGTGCTCAGGTCGATATCCTGCCTGGCCTGCGTGGTGCCGCCACGGTTGTCGAACAGGCTGGCCAGGGCCAGCCGAATGCTGCCGAGGGTGCTGGCCAGGATGCCGCCTGCGCTGTTGTCCAGCCGCTCGGCGCTCATATCGAGGTCGCCGGTCTCGCTGAGTATGCGCCCGCCCTTGTTGCTCGCCAGCGCGTCGATGTCGGCGTCGAGCCGGCCCCTGGCCTGCAGGGTGCCGGTGTCGTTGTCGAGGCTGGCGGCCTCGATGCCCAGCGCGCCCTGGCCACTGTAGATCAGGCCGTCGCCACGGTTGACCAGGGCGCCGCTGAGCTTCAGCGTCATGTCACCCTGCGCCGCCAGGGTGCCTTGATCGCTGTTGTCCAGGCTGGCAGCGAACAGTTGCAGCAGGCCCTGACTGGCCAGTTGACCACTACGGTTGTCGAGGCTGCCCAGGTTCAACAACAGGGGGCCGCCACTGGCGAGCTGGCCGGCGTTGTTGTTGCGCAGGGCGCCGGTCAGGCTGGCGCTCAGGGCCTGGGCGGCGCTCAGGGTGCCAGCACTGTTGTCGAGGCTGCCGCCGCTGAGCAGCAGATCGCCCGTCGAGCTGATCTGGCCGCCCTGGTTGAGGGTCTGGCCGGCCTGGATGCGCAGGTCCGGGGCGCTGATAAGGCCCTGGCTGGCATTATTCAGCGTGCCAGCGATATTCAGGTCGATGCCGCTTTCGCTGGAGAGAATGCCCTGGTCACGATTGTTCAGGCTGGCGACCTGGATACGCTGAGCACCCTGGCTGACCAGTGCGCCTTTGCCACTGTTATCCAGCACGCCGCCGAGCGTCAGGTCCAGCGAGCCATCACGACTGGAGACGGTGCCTTGGTTACGGTTGTCGAGGCTGGCGCCGTCGATGCGGACACCCTGCCAGCCGGAGAGCAGACCGGCATCGGAGTTGTGCGTCGCGTCGACATCCAGCGCCAGTTGTCCGGCAGCGATCACCCGGCCGCCCTGGCTGTTGTTCAGTTGCTCGGCGCTGATGGCGATGTCGCCCGCACTGGACAGTTCGCCAGCCGCATTGTCCAACTCGCCGACATGCTGCAGTTCGAGGCCGCCCCGGGCATTGATCAGGCCACCCTGGTTGTCCAACTTGCCGCCCTTGAGATCGAGGCTGACCTTGCCTTCACCGCTCAGTTGGCCGCCCCGCTGCACCAGCTCGCCCAGGCTCAGGTCGATGTCCCCCGCAGCGGAGACTTCGCCCAGTTGGGAGGAGTCGAGCCGGCTGGCGGCGAGCGTGAGGGCGCCGGCGCTGTTGATCAGGCCCTGGTCACGGTTGTCGATATTCCCGGCCAGCAGTTCCAAACCCTGTTTACCGTGGATGACGCCGCTGCGGTTGTTCAGCGATCCGTTCCCAAGGTCGAGGCTGACATGCCTTTCCCCGACCAGACGCCCCTGCTCCTGAATCAGCTGCGCCAGGCGCAGGCGGATATCGCCCTGGGCAGAGACCTCGCCCTGGTTGGAGGAGTCAAGGCGGTTTGCCGCCAGCACCAGCAGCCCGCCACTGCTGATCAGCCCCTGGGCGCGGTTGTCGATGTCATCAGCAAGCAGGTTCAGCCCCTGCTTGCCATGCAGCACACCGCCACGGTTGTCCAACTGGCCGCTCACCTCGACCCTGACCCCAGCCTGGCCGAGCAGCCGGCCATTGCGTTGCAGCAACTCGCCCAGTTGCAGGTCGAGAGCGCCATTGGCCGAGACCTCGCCCCGATTCGACGAGTCCAGTCGTTCAGCATCGAGCACGAGCGCGCCAGCGCTGCCGATCAACCCCTGGTCACGGTTGTCGACCTGCCGGGCGCTGACCGCCAGTCGCTGTTGGGCGCTGAGCGTGCCCGCCCGGTTGTCCAGTTGGCCGACATTACCCAGCGTTAGCTGGCGTTTGGCCGCGATCAGGCCACCTTGGTTGTCCAGCTTGCCGCCCTTGAGGTCGAGGCTGACATTGGCTTCGCCGATCAGTTGGCCGCCCTGCTGCAGCCACTCGCCAGCGCGGAGGCTCATGTCACCCTTGGCCGAGATTTCACCCTGGTTGGCGGCCTCGACACGTCCGGCGTCGAGCGTCAGGGCCGCGCCGCTACTGATCAGGCCCTGGTCGCCGGTGTTCACGCTGCCAGCCTTGAGCGTCAGCCCCTGCTTGGCACTGAGCCCGCCGCCACGGTTGTCCAGGCTGGCGACATCGGTCGCGAGCGTCGTCTGGCTGGCGATCAGCCCGGCCTGGCGGTTGTCCACGGCACCGGCAGTTAGAGTCAGCGCAGTGTTGCTGCGGATGTCACCCTGGCGGTTGTCGAGTGTATTGCTTGCGCTGATAGTGGCGGCGCCCTGGCTCTGGATCAGGCCGGAGGCATTGTTCACATGCGTGCTATCGACCTTTAGCTGCTGCTCGGACAGCAGCCGACCGCTGCGGTTGTCCAATTGCGCAGCATCGATCTGGGTCAGCGCCTTGCCGCTGAGGGTGCCGCCCTGGTTATCCAGCGCCTGGCTGGCATTGACCTGCAACTGGCGATTGCCAATCAGTGTCCCGGCATTGCGCACCTGCTGGGCGCTGATGTTCAGGTCAGCGGCGGCGCGAGTGTTGTCCGGCCTGACGCCCGCCTCGATCACGCCCTCGTTGACGACCTGCGCACCGCGCAGGTCGACGTTGCCCGCCGCTGCCAGGCTCTCCTTCACCTTGAGTTGATTTTGGGCACTGACATCCGCCTTGCCGCCAGCGTAGGTCTTGCCGCCCAACTCGATGTCCTGCGCCTTGAGGGCGATATCCCGGCTGGCCGCCGTCTGCGCCAGGCTCAGCTTGCCACTGGCATCGATCTGGATATCCCCGGCGCTGGCAGCCATGTCGCCGGCCAGTTTCACGCCCACGCCCTGCTCGGTGCCGACCAGGCGAATGGCGCCTGCGTACATGCCACCGAGGGCCGAGCTGTCGATGGCCAGCATCGGCTTGTTCGAACCGTCGTCGGTCTTGGCGGTTGCGGCCAGGGTGGTGGCATCCACTTCATTGCGGCCGGTGACGATGTTGAGCGTGTTCGCGTGCAGTTCGGCATTGATCTGCGCGCTGCGGGTGATCAGGTCGAACTGGTCGACGTTGCCGGCATTGAGCCCTTGGCCTTCGATGGCGATTTGCCCGCCGTCGACGTCGAAACGCTGCAGACGGCCGTTATCGATCACCGGTGTACCGGTGCTGAGGGTGACGCGCGGGGTGTTGATGAAGCCGCAGCCATCGCAGGTGATGCCGTGCGGGTTGGCGACGATGACTGCTGCCGAGCGCCCGGCCACTTCCGTATAGCCCTTGAGCTGGCTGGCGTTGCCACCGGTGACTTCGTTGAGGATCAGCCCGGCGGCGCCATTCTTGAGATTGGAGTTGCCGATGATGATGCCGCCCAGTTGGGTGCTCTGCAGCTTGTCGGTGGCGTTGTTGAGGATCAGCCCCTGCTGGCCGACGTTGTAGTCGCTGAACTTGTTGTGCGACAGGCCGCTGCCATTGGGCGTGGCGATGTTGACCACGGGCACGCCATTGCCGGCCTGGGTCAGCGACGTGTTGCCACCTGCGGCCTGGTCAACCGCCAGTTGCGCCGCCGTGGCGACGATGGGGTTGAGGAACAGCACGCCGGCAACGATGAGGGCGATGTTCTGGAACAGGGGACTGCGTACGTCCATGTCGAAACTCCAACCAGCCATCCGGCCGGGTAATCAGAAAAACAGGTCGAATCGGAAATAGACCGGGCGCTCGTCGCGCTCGATGGCGTCGGGGCGCTCCAGGGCATGCGCGAAGCTCACCGAAGCCGACAGGTGCTGGCCGCGTAGGGCGAACTCGAGGGCGTTGCCCGTCATGCGTCCGCGCTGCTCGGGGTTGTGCCGACCGCCGTGGATCACGCCGACGTCATAGGCAAAGGCCAGGCTGTATTCGTGCACAAAGGGCCGCAGCGCCTCCCAGGTGACCGGGCGGCGCCAGCGCAACTGGTTGCGCCAGTAGCCGCCGGTGTCGCCGGCCAATGACTGGTCCTTGAAGCCGCGCACCGAGCTGAGGCCGCCGATGCTGATGCGCTGCGGGCTGAACAGCACGTCTTCGCTCTTCTGGCCGTAGGCGAGGCTGTCGAAACTGAAGGACTCGCCCCACAGCGCAAAGGGCTGCAGGTAGCTCAGGGCCAGGGTGTATTTGTTGTAGCGCGCCACCGGCTGACTGCCTTGCGGGTCGCCGGCGCGCTGGGCGTCGAAGGCACCGATACCGCGCTGCCAGCCGAAATCGGCGTTGACGAAGGCGCTGCCGATACGTCGACCATGGTTGAAGCCCAGCTGCGCTTCGGACAGGCGCGTGCTGGAAGTGTCGATGCGGTTGCCGAGAATGAAGTTGTTGCTACGCAGGTGGCTGACACCCAGGTTGAATGCCGTCTTGCTGACGCTGTCGCGGTGCAGCACACGCTCACCGCGCAGGGCGTGGGTCTTGCTGTCACCGTCCTGGTCGAAGAGAAAACCACCGCCATCGCTCTGCGTGCGGTAGTAGCTCTGGCTGTAGCTGTAGCTGAAGTTCCACCAGCCGTAGGGCACCTGGTAGATCAGGCTCTGGCTGTGGGAATGGCGATAGCTGTCGCTCACCGCATCGCGATTGGCGCGCAGGCTGAGCTGGTCGGCCAGACCGAGCGGGCTGTCCCAATCGAAACTCAGGCCCCACTGCTGCTCGCCGGTACTTTTCTGCCCGTCGTTGTGACGGTTGAGCCCGGCGCGCCATGGCTTGTCGCGCTGGCCTTGCAGCTTGACGCGACTGCCGCCGACGGCCTCACCGGGCACCAGCTCAAGCTGGGCCTGACGCGACGGCAGACGGTTGAGCTGATCGACCAGTTGCTCCAGCTCGCGCAGGTCCAGCACTTCACCCGGCTGACCGGGAAAGCCCATGGCCAGTTCGCGGTCGCTGGCAAGCGTGGAGCTGTCCAGCCCTTCCAGGCGCCCTTCGACCACGATGACCCGTAGCTCGCCCGAGGACAGATCCTGCTGCGGCAGGTAGGCGCGCGAGGTGACGTAGCCCCGGTCGATGTAGAACTGGGTGATGGCCTTGAGTAGCTCGTTGAGCTGACCAACGCCCAAACACTCGCCAGCGAAGCGCTGCAGAATGGCCTGCTGGTCGTCCTCAGCGAGAAGAGTGGCGCCTTCCAGGCGAATCTGCTCGATAGCGAAGCAGCGCTCGTCTTCGACGGGGGCGGTTTGCAGTTGAGGCGTTTCACCCGGCAGCTGCTGCAGCTCTTCGAGGCGCCGCTGCTGCTCTTGCAACAGGCGCTCCTGGCGCTCGCGGATCAGCTCACGGTCGCCCGGCGTCTGCGCCAGCGCGATAGCGGGAAGAGAAAAACACAGCCATACGGCCCAAAAAAGGCCGGGAGCCACTTTAAATGTCGCGCAGCGACGGCCCGTAGGGTGGCCGCCAGGGATGGCAGGCCATAAAGGGCTGATACGGAAAGACATGCCTTCAGTCCTTTGAATAGCAGAAAAACGGCGGCGGAAAATCGGCGGCGATTAGAACATATGGCCTCCTGCCATCAAATGTCTAAAAACTGAACAACTTCACGTTTGGGGACATTGATCCGGGCGCCCCCGATAAACGGTACCTGACGAAACTTAAAAGTGAGACGTACTGCCTGTTTAAGAGCCGCACCTCACCGCGAACAAGGGCGAGGCGGACTCGGAAACATGCAGCGAGCGCTTTTGCCTCCCGTCTGTGATGGCCCGAAGTGATACCGCCAAGAACGCGAGCAACGAAAGCTTCGCCCCGGGGTGGAGCTCCTACCAAAGGCGGCGCTGGCAGTCTTACCTGATCGCCCTTGACCTCTAGCGCGGCGCGTAGGCGAACACGTCGGCGCGCATCTGGTGCGCGTCCATCCCCGCTTCGACCAGCGCATCGAGCGTGGCGTAGACCATCGCTGGCGAGCCGCTGGCGTAGACGTGCAAGGCCTTGAGATCCGGGAAGTCCTCGCGCACCGCTTCGTGCAGCAGACCGCAACGACCCTGCCAGCCGCACTGGTCGCTGACTACCTGGTGCAGGAACAGATTGTCCAGCTGTTGCCACTGCGCCCAATGTGGCAGTTCGTAGAAATCCTCGGGCCGACGCGCGCCCCAGTACAGGTGCACCGGATGGGTGAAACCCGCCGCGCGGCAATGCTCGATCAGGCTGTGCATCTGGCCCATGCCGGTGCCAGCAGCGATCAGCACCAGCGGGCCATCGGGCAGGTCGGCGAGGTGGGTATCACCGTAGGGCATCTGCACGCGAGCCATGCCGGTGCTGCGCAGATGCTCCAGCAGGGCAATGCTGCTGTCTTCGCGGGCGAGGATGTGCAGCTCCAACTCACGCCCGGCGTGCGGCGCCGAAGCCAGGGAGAACGCCGCCATCTCGCCATCCGGGCGCTGTAGCAGCAGGTACTGCCCGGCGTGATAACGCGGCGCCTTGCCGGCTGGCGTACGCAAGCGCACACGGAACACGTCGCCACCCACTTCCTGGCACTCGATCACCTGGCAGCTCAGTTCGCGCACCGGCAACTCACCCGGCACCAGCACGCCGTCCCAGTGCAGCACGCAGTCTTCCAGCGGTTCGGCCAGGCAGGTGAAGAACTCACCATGATCCAGCTCGGCGTCGTTCTGCCTGACCCGCCCCTCAACCAGCAGCGCGGCGCAGATATGGCAGTTGCCGTTGCGGCAGCTCTGCGGGCAGTCGTAGCCCAGGCGCCGGGCACCATCGAGGATGCGCTCACCCGGCTGCAGCGCGAGAGTGATACCGGAAGGTTGCAGGGTGACGTTCATCAATCGATTCCCAGCTCGCTCCAGAGCGCGTCGACGCGCGCCACTACGGCAGGGTCCTTCTCGATGGCGCGGCCCCATTCGCGGGTGGTCTCACCCGGCCACTTGTGGGTGGCGTCCAGTCCCATCTTCGAGCCCAGGCCGGAGATCGGCGAGGCGAAGTCGAGATAGTCGATCGGTGTGTTGTCGATCATCACCGTGTCTCGCTTGGGGTCCATGCGCGTGGTAATCGCCCAGATCACGTCATTCCAGTCCCGTGCGTTGATATCGTCGTCGGTGACGATAACGAACTTGGTGTACATGAACTGTCGCAGGAACGACCAGACACCGAGCATTACGCGCTTGGCGTGGCCCGGGTACTGCTTCTTCATGGTCACCACCGCCATGCGGTAGGAACAGCCTTCCGGCGGCAGGTAGAAGTCGGTGATCTCGGGGAACTGCTTTTGCAGGATCGGCACGAACACCTCGTTCAGCGCCACGCCGAGGATCGCCGGCTCATCTGGCGGCCGGCCGGTGTAGGTGCTGTGATAGATCGGATCGCGGCGACGGGTGATGCGCTCGACGGTGAACACCGGGAAGGTGTCGACCTCGTTGTAGTAGCCGGTGTGATCGCCATAGGGGCCTTCCGGCGCGGTCTCGCCCGGATGGATAACGCCTTCTAGCACGATCTCGGCACTGGCCGGCACCTGCAGCTCGCTGCCACGCGCCTTGATCAGCTCGGTGCGATGGCCGCGCAAGAGGCCGGCGAAGGCGTATTCGGAGAGGGTATCGGGCACTGGCGTCACGGCGCCGAGAATGGTCGCCGGATCGGCACCAAGCGCGACACAAACCGGGTAAGGCTTGTCCGGGTGCTTCTGGCACCACTCACGGTAATCCAGCGCGCCGCCACGGTGGCTGAGCCAGCGCATGATCACCTTGTTGCGGCCGATCACCTGCTGGCGATAGATACCGAGGTTCTGGCGTTCCTTGTTCGGGCCTTTGGTGATGGTCAGGCCCCAGGTGATCAGCGGCGCCACGTCACCCGGCCAGCAGTGCTGGATCGGCAGTCTGCCCAGGTCGACGTCGTCGCCCTCCTCGATCACTTCATGGCACGGCGCATCCTTGACCACCTTGGGCGCCATGGAAATGACCTTCTTGAAGATCGGCAGCTTGCTCCAGGCATCCTTGAGGCCCTTGGGCGGCTCGGGCTCCTTGAGAAAGGCCAGCAGCTTGCCGATCTCGCGCAGTTCGGACACCTCTTCGGCGCCCATGCCCAGCGCCACGCGCTTGGGTGTGCCGAACAGATTGCCAAGCACCGGCACGTCGAAGCCGGTGGGCTTTTCGAACAGCAGCGCCGGGCCGCCCTTGCGCAGGGTGCGGTCGCAGATTTCGGTCATTTCCAGAACGGGCGATACCGGCGTCTGAATGCGCTTGAGTTCGCCGCGTTTTTCCAGTTCACGGATGAAGTCGCGCAGGTCGCGATACTGCATGCAGGAGCCTCGTGTCGGACAGGCAAGAGTCGGCCGCAAAGTTTAGCGCCGAAGTCGGGCTTTCAGAAGGCTTGAAAGCCTCCAGATACGACAAGGCCGGGTTTCCCCGGCCTTGTGGCAGTGCAATCGGATCGTAGCGAGCGGAGGTCAGGCAAGGCGCAACGACCAACGGGAGTAACAGCCAAAGGCTGGCCCGAAGGGTGAGCGCCAGCGAATCAAACAGGCGAGAGACGGTCGGAGTCGCGGGCGACTGTACGACTGTACGACTGTACGACTGTACATGAGCATCTTGAGTCTGTTTTTAACGCAGCATCACCTTCGCGCAGTAGATCCTCTTACTTGCGCTTCATCGACAGAAAGAACTCATCGTTCGTCTTGGTCGCTTTCAGCTTGTCGATGAGGAACTCGATGGCCGCAATCTCATCCATCGGGTGCAGCAGTTTGCGCAGAATCCACATGCGCGACAGCTCTTCTTCACCGGTCAGCAGTTCTTCGCGGCGGGTGCCCGACTTGTTGATGTTGATCGCCGGGAACACGCGTTTCTCGGAAACACGGCGATCGAGGATCAGCTCCATGTTGCCGGTGCCCTTGAATTCCTCGTAGATCACTTCGTCCATCTTCGAGCCGGTTTCCACCAGCGCAGTAGCGATGATGGTCAGCGAGCCGCCTTCTTCGATGTTACGGGCAGCGCCGAAGAAGCGCTTGGGCTTCTCCAGAGCGTGGGCGTCGACACCACCGGTGAGTACCTTGCCGGAGCTCGGGATCACGGTGTTGTAGGCACGCGCCAGACGGGTGATGGAGTCGAGCAGGATGACCACATCCTTCTTGTGCTCGACCAGGCGCTTGGCCTTCTCGATCACCATTTCGGCAACCTGTACGTGACGGGTCGGCGGCTCGTCGAAGGTCGAGGCAACCACTTCGCCGCGCACGGTGCGCTGCATTTCGGTCACTTCTTCCGGGCGCTCGTCGATCAGCAGAACGATCAGGTGGCACTCGGGGTTGTTGCGGGTGATGTTCGAGGCGATGTTCTGCAGCATGATGGTCTTGCCCGCTTTCGGCGGGGCGACGATCAGGCCACGCTGGCCCTTGCCAATCGGCGCGCAGAGGTCGATCACACGGCCGGTGATGTCCTCGGTGGAGCCGTTACCGGCTTCCATGGTCAGGCGCTTGTTGGGGAACAGCGGCGTCAGGTTTTCGAACAGGATCTTGTTCTTGGCGTTTTCCGGACGGTCGAAATTGATGCTGTCGACCTTGAGCAGGGCGAAGTAACGCTCGCCTTCCTTCGGCGGACGGATCTTGCCGACGATGGTGTCACCGGTACGCAGGTTGAAACGGCGGATCTGGCTGGGCGAGACGTAGATATCGTCCGGGCCGGCCAGGTAGGAGGAGTCAGCGCTACGCAGGAAGCCGAAACCGTCCTGGAGGATCTCCAGCACGCCGTCACCGGAAATTTCCTCGCCGCTTTTGGCATGCTTTTTCAGCAGGGCGAAGATGATGTCCTGCTTGCGCGAACGAGCCATGTTTTCCAGGCCCATCTGTTCGGCCATGTCCAGCAGTTCGGCAATCGGCTTTTGCTTGAGTTCGGTCAGATTCATAGGAATGACGTGATCATCGAGAGGAGAAGAAAGCTGTTAGCTTGAGAGGCCGCGCCGCAGAGAAGGCGACAGGATCGCGAACGAGTTCGTATAGGAATGAATCGGCGACGGCGTGCAGAGAGCTGCATGGAGGATGCAGCGGGGTCGAATTTAACACCGTGAAAAAACAGCGTCTAGCCCCGAAAACGAAAAACCCCGCAAATTGCGGGGCCTCTTGCAGAGCGGTAGGGTGGGCTTCAGCCCACCGCCACGCCAACTGCAACCAGCTTGGTGGGCTAAAGCCCACCCTACTTCTTAAATGTTGCTGTCGAGAAACGCAGCCAGCTGCGACTTGGACAGCGCGCCGACCTTGGTTGCTTCGACGTTGCCGTTCTTGAACAGCATCAGGGTCGGGATACCACGCACGCCGTACTTCGGCGGGGTTTCCTGGTTCTCGTCGATGTTCAGTTTGCAGATCTTCAGCTTGCCCTGGTATTCCTTGGCGATCTCGTCGAGCACCGGTGCAATCATCTTGCACGGGCCGCACCACTCAGCCCAATAGTCGACCAGAACCGGACCTTCAGCCTGGATGACGTCCTGGTCGAAGCTGGCGTCGCTGACGTTGGTGATGAATTCGCTCATGAGGAGTCTCCGTGATTCGGAAGCAAAAAAGTGGCGCCATCATAGCCCGGCTTGAGTGACACCGAAAGGCACTGACGATTGAGCCTTTCAATAGCGCTGCATGTACGCCTCAATCGCCCAGCGTGGTGAAGGCAATGCCGGTGCGCAGCGCGGCGGCGCGGATGTGCTGCTGCATGGCCTTTTGCGCCGGGCCAGCGGCATGCCGCGCCAGGGTCTTGAGGATCTTGCGGTGCTCCTGCCAGGTCTCCATCGCTCGCTCCGGACGGATGAACGGCAGCTTCTGGCTCTCCAGAAAGATATCGGCGCTGGAGGTGACCAGGGCAAACATCGCCTGGTTGCCACTGGCGGCGAGGATGCGCTGGTGGAACTCGAAATCCAGCCGCGTCGCCTGCTCGAAGTCACCCGCGCGCAACTCACGGCGCATCTGCTCGACGTTGTCTTCGAGGATATCCAGCTCCCCGGCGGTCATCACGCCGGCCGCCAGGCCACAGGCAAAGCCCTCCAGCGCGAAGCGCAGCTGGAAGGTATCGGCCGCCGACACCTGCGCGGCGAAAGGCCAGACAAATCCACCGGATGCCTCGCCCCTGCTTGCCTCCTGAACGAACACACCCTTGCCAGCCTGCACGCTGACCAGGCCCAGCGCGCTGAGCGAGGACAGCGCCTCACGCAAGGATGCCCGGCTCACGCCCAGGCGCTCGGCCAGATCGCGCTGCGACGGCAGCGCATCGCCGGGGCGATAGCCCTCTTCCTCGATCAGGCGGCGGATCGCCTGCAGGGCATATTCGGGTACCGCGCGGGGAGCAGAAGCATTCATGACTGTTCGGGCCGGTCAGTCCAGTGAAGTCGCCTTTGTACGGCCAGAACACTGCTCCAGGCAAGCGACGCCCCTTTGTGGAACAGGCCACCAGGCGTACGCACCGAGATAGCCCAGAAATGCTTCTGACCAATTGGTCAGCTACGCCAACTGTTCAGACCAGTAAGACCTTGTTTCCACTCGCCTGTAACGATGAAAGCCCTTATTTCATTGAACTTGGCACAGCCGATGCACTGCACGAGCCAGGCAAAACGCTTCAGTTTTCGTTCATTCATCGGGAGTTCGACATGCGCAAATTTCACCGCACCCTGCTGGGTACCCTGTTCGCTGCCCTGGCCTTCGGCGCCAGCACCGCTCACGCCGATGCACTCGAGGACATCAGCAAGGCCGGCGTGCTGAAGGTCGCCGTGCCGCAGGATTTCCCGCCGTTCGGCTCGGTCGGCCCGGACATGAAACCGCGCGGGCTGGATATCGATACCGCGCAACTGCTGGCCGACAAGCTGGCGGTGAAACTGGAGCTGACCCCGGTCAACAGCACCAACCGTATCCCCTTCCTCACCACCGGCAAGGTCGATCTGGTGATCTCCAGCCTCGGCAAGAACCCAGAGCGTGAAGCGGTGATCGACTTCTCAGCCGCCTATGCACCCTTCTACCTCGGCGTGTTCGGCCCGGAAGACGCCGCCATCGCCAGCCTCGACGACCTGGCCGGCAAGACCATCAGCGTCACCCGGGGCTCCATCGAGGACATCGAGCTGAGCAACGTCGCCCCGAAAGGCGCCACCATCAAGCGCTTCGAGGACAACAACTCGACCATCGCAGCCTACCTCTCCGGCCAGGTGGAGCTGATCGCCAGCGGCAACGTGGTGATGGTGGCCATCTCCGAGCGCAACCCCAAGCGCGTGCCGAGCATGAAGCTCAAGCTCAAGGATTCGCCGGTGTACGTCGGCGTGAACAAGAACCAGAGCGCGCTGCTGGACAAGGTCAACACCATCATCACCGCCGCCAAGGCCGATGGCAGCCTCGATACGCTCAGCCAGAAGTGGCTGAAGCAACCGCTGCCGGCCGGCCTCTGAGCCCGGAGAGCTGAGCCATGGCGTACCAGTTCGACTTCGCCGCCGTCCTGCAGCACAGCGATCTGCTGCTGCAGGGCGCGGTCTTCACCCTCGGCCTGACGGCGATCGGCACCCTGCTGGGGGTCGGTCTCGGCATCGTCGGGGCGATACTGCGCGCCTGGCGCATCCGCCCGTTCGACCGGATTTTCGGCGTCTACGTGGAACTGATCCGCAACACGCCGTTCATCGTCCAGCTGTTCTTCATCTTCTTCGGCCTGCCCTCGCTCGGCGTACGCCTGAGCGAGTGGGAGGCCGCCATTCTGGCGATGGTGATCAACCTCGGAGCCTACTCCACGGAGATCATCCGCGCCGGTATCCAGGCCATCCCGCATGGCCAGCTCGAAGCCGCCGGCGCACTGGCCATGAGCCGCTTCGAGACGTTCCGTCATGTGGTGCTGCGCCCGGCGCTGGGCAAGGTGTGGCCGGCGCTGTCGAGCCAGATCATCATCGTCATGCTGGGCTCGGCAGTGTGCTCGCAGATCTCCACCGAGGAGCTGTCGTTCGCTGCCAACTTCATCCAGTCGCGCAACTTCCGCGCCTTCGAAACCTACCTGCTGACCACCGCGCTGTACCTGCTCATGGCCATCCTGATTCGCCAACTGCTGGCCTGGTTCGGCCGCCGCTTCATCATGGGAGAGCGCTGATGGACTTCACCCTCTGGGACATCCTGCGCAACCTGCTCACCGGCCTGCAATGGACGCTGCTGCTTTCGCTGGTGGCCTTCGTCTGCGGCGGTATCGCCGGCCTGCTGGTACTGCTGGCCCGGCTGTCGCCGCTTTCTGCACCGCGCATCCTTGCCCGTGGTTACATCGAACTGTTCCAGGGCACGCCGCTGCTGATGCAGTTGTTCCTGGTGTTCTTCGGTATCGCCCTGCTCGGCATCGACGTGTCGCCCTGGCTGGCGGCAGCCACCGCACTGACGCTGTTCACCAGCGCTTTTCTCGCCGAGATCTGGCGCGGCTGCGTCGAGTCGATCACCCGCGGCCAATGGGAGGCCGCCGAAAGCCTGGCCATGAGCCGCCTGGAAACACTGCGCCATGTGGTGCTGCCGCAGGCCCTGCGTATCGCCGTGGCACCCACCGTCGGCTTCTCGGTACAGGTGGTCAAGGGCACTGCGGTGACTTCGATCATCGGTTTCACCGAGCTGACCAAGACCGGCAGCATGCTGGCCAACGCCACCTTCGAGCCCTTCATGGTCTACGGCTTCGTCGCCCTCGGTTACTTCCTGCTTTGCTACCCGCTCTCGCTCGCTGCATACCGCCTGGAAAGGAGGCTGAATGTCACTGCTTAACGTCACCGCCCTGCACAAGTATTACGGCGACAACCACGTGCTCAAGGGCATCGACCTCAAGGTCGAAGAAGGCGAAGTGGTCGCAGCGGCTCGGGCAAGAGCACCTTCCTGCGCACGCTCAATGGCCTGGAGTCGATCAACGACGGCGTGATCGAAGTCGATGGCGAGTATATCGACGCTGCCCGCGCCGACCTGCGCAGCCTGCGGCAGAAGGTCGGCATGGTGTTCCAGCAGTTCAACCTGTTCCCGCACCTGACCGTCGGCGAGAACGTCATGCTGGCACCGCAGGTGGTGAAGAAGACCTCGCGCGCTGAAGCCGAGAAGATCGCCCGGCAGATGCTCGAACGCGTCGGCCTGGCGGAGAAGTTCGACGCCTACCCCGAACGCCTCTCCGGCGGCCAGCAGCAACGGGTAGCCATAGCCCGGGCCCTGGCCATGTCGCCCAAGGTGCTGCTGTGTGACGAGATAACCTCGGCGCTCGACCCCGAGTTGGTCAACGAGGTGCTGGCGGTGGTCAAGCAACTGGCCAGCGAGGGCATGACCCTGATCATGGTCACCCACGAGATGCGCTTTGCCCGCGAAGTGGGTAACAAGCTGGTGTTCATGCATCACGGCAAGGTGCACGAGATCGGGGCCCCGAAAGCCCTGTTCGCCGCCCCGCAGACCGAAGAGCTGCGCAACTTCATCGGCTCGGTGAAACTGTGAACGCGCCAGCGCCCCTGGCGCTGCGCATCGAGCCGCTGACCCGCGCAGCCTTCGCGCCTTTCGGTGACGTGATCGAAACAGCCGGCGCCAAAGCCTTCCCGATCAACGCCGGCACCACCACGCGCTACCACGACCTGGCGCAGGTGGAGCTGGCCGGCGAATCACCAAGAACCCTGGTGAATATCTTCGAGGGCAAGGCCTGGCACGCGCCCATCGCCATCCGCATGCTCGAACGCCACCCGCTGGGCAGCCAGGCCTTTTATCCGGTGGATGGCGGGCGCATGCTGATCGTCGTCGCCCCGCCCGGCGAGCTGGACGAGTCGCAGATCCGCGCCTTCGTCAGCGCGCCAGACCAGGGTGTGAACTACGCCCGCGGCACCTGGCATCACCCACTGCTTTGTCTGCAGCACCCCGGCCGATTCATCGTGGTGGACCGCGGCGGCGAGGGTCACAACTGCGACGAGCAGGTGTTGAAACAGCCACTGAGCGTGCTGAACCTGCAGCAATCACAGGTCTAGACCAGTTTCATGCGACATCCGTATGCGTTGGCTCATGCGCTCAGTCGTGGCACGATGGCGCGGAAATCGAACGAGATGCCGTAATCATGCCCAAAGCCCCTGCCGAAAGTTTCCCCCTGATCGCTGCCATCGACCTGGGTTCGAACAGCTTTCATATGGTGCTGGCCAAGGCCGACAATCACGAAATTCGCATCCTCGAGCGCCTCGGCGACAAGGTGCAGCTGGCCGCCGGCCTGGACGACGAGCGTCAGCTGAGCGAGGAAGCGATGCAGCGCGGGCTCGACTGCCTGCGCCGCTTCGCCCAGTTCACCACCACGCTGCCGGAAGGCGCCGTCCGTATCGTCGGCACCAATGCCCTGCGTGAAGCGCGCAACCGCGCCGTATTCATTCGCCGCGCCGAGGAAATTCTCAACCATCAGGTCGAGGTAATTTCCGGCCGCGAGGAAGCACGCCTGATCTACCTGGGCGTTTCCCACAGCATCGCTGACACCCCAGGCAAACGCCTGGTCGCCGACATCGGCGGCGGCAGCACCGAGTTCATCATCGGCCAGCGCTTCGAGCCGCTGCTGCGCGAGAGCCTGCAGATGGGCTGCGTGAGCTTCACCCAGCGTTACTTCAAGGACGGCAAGATCACCCCGGCGCGCTACGCCCAGGCCTACACCGCCGCTCGTCTGGAACTGATGGGTATCGAACAGGGCCTGCGCCGCCTCGGCTGGGAAGATGCCGTCGGTGCATCCGGCACCATCAAGGCCATCGGCCTGACGACCAAGGCTGCGGGTCTGAGCAATGGCGAAATCACGGTCGAGGGTCTGGCCTGGCTCAAGCGCAAACTGTTCAAGCTCGGCGAGGTGGACAAGATCGACCTCGACGGCATCAAGCCGGACCGCCGTGGCATCTTCCCCGCTGGCCTGGCGATTCTCGAAGCGATCTTCGACGCCTGCGAGATTCAGCGCATGAGCCACTCCGAAGGCGCCTTGCGCGAAGGCGTGCTGTATGACCTGCTCGGCCGCCACCAGCACGAGGACGTGCGCGAACGCACGCTGGCGGCTTTCATGGAGCGCTACCACGTCGATGTCGACCAGGCCGTGCGGGTCGAGGCCAAGGCACTGTCGGCGCTGGACAAGGTGTCCGCCGATTGGGGCCTGACCGACGACTGGCATCGCGAACTGCTGAGTTGGGGTGCCAAGGTGCATGAAGTGGGCCTGGATATCGCCCACTACCAGTACCACAAGCACGGCGCCTACTTGATCGAGCACTCCGACCTGGCCGGCTTCTCGCGTCAGGACCAGCAGATGCTCGCCTTGCTGGTACGCGGCCACCGCCGCAACATTCCCAGGGACAAGTTCGCCGACTTCGGCGAGGAAGGCGTGAAGCTGATGCGCCTGTGCGTGCTGCTGCGCTTCGCCATCCTCTTCCACCATATTCGCGGCACGCAGAGCATGCCCGAGGTGCAGTTCAAGGTTGGAGAGAACAGCCTGGAAATCGTCTTCCCCGAAGGCTGGCTGGCCGCCAACCCGCTGACCCTGGCGGACTTCGAAGCTGAAGCTGAATGGCTCAAGCGTATCGATCTGACGTTGAGCGTGCGCTGATACCCCGGTGCGCATGGCGCACCCTACGGGCGCGGCTCGACCTGTAGGGCGGGTGAAACCCGCCAGGACTCAAAAGCCCCCTATCCCCCCCTTCGGGCACCCTCTCCGCGCCCCGGCCTGATCGCCAGCGATCAGGCACTCATCGGCGCAGGAAGTGCGTCGCAGAGCTACGGCACGCGACCCTCGAAGCCCTCTCCCGCCCTTCGGGCACCCTCTCCCGCAAGCGGGAGAGGGTCATCAGATGGCTGCACGCAGCCGTTTTTTATCGCGCGATGATCACCGGCGCGGTCAGCTTCTCCAGCAGCCCGGACTGAGCGCTGCGTGGATTCTGGTTGCCGGTGGGCTGCTGGCGCAGGTAGCGGCCATCGGACTGCAACACCCAAGCCTGGGTGTTATCGGTCAGGTAGCTTTCAAGCTCCTTCTTCACCCGGGTGATGAGCTTCTTGCCCTCGACCGGGAAGCAGGTCTCGACACGCTTGTCGAGGTTGCGTTCCATCCAGTCGGCACTGGACAGGTAGATCTGTTCGTCACCGCCATTGAGGAAGTAGAACACCCGCGTGTGTTCGAGGAAGCGGCCGATGATCGAGCGCACATGGATATTGTGCGACACCCCGGCAATACCCGGTCGCAGGCAGCACATGCCACGCACTACCAGGTCGATCTTCACCCCGGTCTGGCTGGCCTTGTACAGCGCACGGATGATCTTCGGATCGGTCAGCGAGTTGAACTTGGCGATGATCTGCGCCGGCTTGCCCTCAGCCGCGGCCGCAGTTTCCCTGGCGATCAGGTCGAGCAGGGTCTTCTTCAGGGTGAAGGGCGCATGCAGCAGCTTCTTCATGCGCAGGGTCTTGCCCATGCCGATCAACTGGCTGAACAGCTTGGACACGTCCTCACCAAGCGCGACGTCGGCGGTGAGCAGGCTGTAGTCGGTATACAGCTTGGCATTGCCGGCGTGGTAGTTGCCGGTACCAAGGTGGGCATAGCGAACGATTTCGCCATTCTCGCGACGCAGAATCAGCATCATCTTGGCGTGGGTCTTGAAGCCGACCACACCGTAAATCACCACTGCACCGGCAGCCTGCAGGCGGCTGGCGAGGGCCAGGTTGGATTCTTCGTCGAAACGCGCACGCAACTCGATCACTGCGGTGACTTCCTTGCCGTTACGCGCTGCTTCCACCAGGGCGTCGACGATCTCCGAGTTGGCGCCAGAACGATACAGGGTCTGCTTGATCGCCAGCACGTGCGGGTCCTTCGCCGCCTGGCGCAGCAGGTCCACTACCGGGGTGAAGGACTCGAAGGGATGCAGCAGGAGGATGTCCTGCTTGCTCACCACGCTGAAGATGTTCTCGGCGTTCTGCAGCAGCTTGGGGATCACCGGGGTGAACGGCGCGTACTGCAGGTCCGAGTGGTTATCCAGGCCAGTGATGCTGAACAGGCGGGTCAGGTTGACCGGGCCGTTGACCTGGTAAAGCTCGCCCTCGGTCAGGCCGAATTGCTTGAGCAGATAATCGCGCAAGTGTTTCGGGCAGGTGTCGACCACTTCCAGGCGCACCGCATCGCCATAACGACGACTGAACAGCTCGCCACGCAGGGCACGCGCCAGGTCCTCGACGTCCTCGGTGTCCACCGACAGGTCGGCGTTACGGGTCAGGCGGAACTGGTAGCAACCCTTGACCTTCATGCCCTGGAACAGATCATCGGCGTGGGCATGGATCATCGACGACAGGAACACGTAGTTGTCGCCAGGGCCGCCAACGTCTTCCGGCACCTTGATGATGCGCGGCAGCAGGCGCGGCGCCGGGATAATGGCCAGACCGGAATCGCGACCGAAGGCATCGACGCCTTCCAGCTCGACGATGAAGTTCAGGCTCTTGTTCACCAGCAACGGGAAAGGGTGCGTCGGGTCGAGGCCGATGGGGGTGATGATCGGCGCGATCTCGTCGCGGAAATAGCGACGCACCCAGGCCTTGAGCTTGGTGGTCCAGTAGCGGCGGCGGATGAAGTTGATGTTGTGCTTGGCCAGCGCCGGGAACAGGGTGTCGTTGAGGATCGCGTACTGGCGGTCGACCTGCTCGTGCACCAGTTCGCTGATTCGCGCCAGCGCCTGGTGCGGCTGCAGGCCATCGGCGCCGGCCTGTTCGCGGGCGAAGTTGATCTGCTTCTTCAGGCCGGCGACGCGAATCTCGAAGAACTCGTCGAGGTTGCTGGAGAAGATCAGCAGGAACTTCAGGCGCTCGAGCAACGGATAGGACTCGTCCAGCGCCTGCTCCAGCACCCGGATATTGAACTGCAGCTGCGACAGTTCACGGTGGATGTACAGGCTGCTGTCATCCAGGCTGGGAATCGGAGCCGGCGGCGGGGTTTCCACCACGGGCGTCTCGGCGACCACCTCGACCTGAGGCGGGTTGTTGTCGAGCACTTCGCTGTTGAGTCCTTCGCTGTTCATCGCTGGGTTCCTGAGGGCGTCATCGCCCTTGTTTTAGCAGTTCAGCCGCCCGTACGGCGAAATAGGTGAGGATGCCATCGGCACCGGCACGTTTGAAGGCGGTGAGTGATTCCAGTATGACCGCCTCACTGAGCCAGCCGTTCTGGATCGCCGCCATGTGCATGGCGTACTCGCCGCTGACCTGGTAGACGAAGGTCGGCACCTTGTAGGCATCCTTCACCCGCCAGAGGATGTCCAGGTAGGGCATGCCGGGTTTGACCATGACCATGTCGGCACCTTCGGCCAGATCGGCGGCCACTTCATGCAGCGCCTCGTTGCCGTTGGCCGGGTCCATCTGGTAGCCGAGCTTGTTGCCCTTGCCGAGATTGGCGGCCGAGCCCACGGCGTCACGGAACGGGCCGTAATAGGCGCTGGCGTACTTGGCCGAGTAGGCCATGATGCGCACATTGACGTGGTCAGCCAGTTCCAGCGCCTCGCGGATCGCCTGCACGCGGCCGTCCATCATGTCCGACGGTGCCACCACCTGGGCACCGGCCTCGGCATGCGACAGCGCCTGCTTGACCAGGGCATCGACGGTAATGTCGTTCTGCACGTAGCCGGACTCGTCGAGAATGCCGTCCTGACCATGAGTGGTGAAGGGGTCGAGCGCCACATCGCTGATCACGCCCAGTTCGGGGAATTTCGCACGCAGGGCACGAATCGCGCGCTGGGCGATGCCGTCCGGGTTCCAGGCCTCGGCACCGTCGAGCGACTTCTTCTCCAGCGGCGTGACCGGAAACAGCGCCAGCGCCGGAATGCCCAGCTCGACCCAATGCTCGGCTTCCTTGAGCAGCAGGTCGATGGACAGGCGCTCGACGCCCGGCATCGACGGCACGGCTTCGCGACGGTTTTCGCCGTCGAGGACGAACACCGGCAGAATCAGGTCATCGACGCTCAGGCGATTTTCGCGCACCAGACGGCGGGAGAAATCGTCGCGGCGATTACGCCGCAGGCGAGTGGCAGGGAACAGACGATTGGCGGGGGTAACGCTCACGGCAGACTCCAGAGCCCGCACGGGCGGGCCAGTGTGACAGGTTATAGAACCTGTGCACGATTTCGCGAGCTAGAGCTGTGCCAGGCAAAAATCAGGCGAGGAGGCGAAGTGTGCCCCAGCACATGAGCAGTCTGAGCCTGTTTTTAACGCAGCAGAGCCGACGCGCAGCAGATCGTGGATAGGTTCTACGAACATTATGACCAAATGATGACGACCAGATGACCACGTGCGACGGCACGTCGCACAGCCAGTCGCGCATTGTGGCATGACGCGCCACCTTCCGGGTTTGCCATGGTCAGAGTAGTCTTCAGCACCTGCATCGTTGAGCTCACGGCATGCTCCAAGACCTGATCCGCCAGTTTGGCTATCCGGCACTGGTACTCGGTACCTTTCTCGAAGGCGAAGTGTCGCTGCTGCTGGCGGCCTACCTGGCCGTGCGCAACGTGCTGGAGATCGAATGGGTGGCGCTGTGCGCCTTTCTCGGCACCTTCGCCAGCGACCAGCTGTGGTACTACCTCGGCCGCCGTCACGGCCGTGCGCTGCTGGCACGCAAGCCACGCTGGCAACCGCTGGGCGAACGCGCCAGCGCGCTGATCCAGCGCTACCCGGATCTGTGGGTGCTGTGCTTTCGCTTCCTTTACGGTCTGCGCACGGTGATGCCGCTGGCCATCGGCCTGTCCGGCTATCCCTGGCGCCGCTATCTGCTGCTCGATGCCATCGGTGCCGGTGTATGGGCTGGCGGCATCAGCCTGCTGGCCTACAGTCTGGGCAATGCCATGGGTGGGCTACTCGAAGAACTGCGCCACTATCAGGTCATCCTGCTCGCGGCCGTGGTGCTGCTGCTCGCCCTCGCCTGGCTACACCGCTGGCGTCAGCGCCGGCGCGGATGAGCCACGCAGCAGGGCGTACCGGGCGGCGAACTGTTCGCTTCGCTACGAGCGGCCGGCGTTCCAGTCGGCCCTCCGCGCTGCACCAGCCATAATCCGAGCAGGCTGATCAGGCTGTAGCCCGCCAGGCAACTGCAGACAGCTGCGTTCATGACCAGCATGCCCAAACCATCGGCCAGCCACAGCAGGGGCAGATTGGCCGCCAGGCGCAATAACTCGAATCTCGACGCCCAGGCACGATTCTCCAGCCACATGCCAATGCTGCAAAGACCCAGGGCCATCCACAGGCACGCCAGCAGCACAGCGCCGATTGCAAGCGAGTCTCCGTGCGCCAGCAGCCACACGCCGGCCAGCAGGTAGCAGACGAACTGCAGCAACGCGTAGACCTGCGCGCCACGTCCCAAAGGCACCTCGAACTTGCGGAAATTGCGCAGATCCGCCTTGGTCTGCGGATAGCGTGCCGCCACGTCAGCCGGGCGCCAGCCGGTGGGCATGAACCAGATGCGCAGCCGGTCCCACCAGGAACTGGCGCGTTTGGCATCGCGCCACAGCCCGGCATACACCTGCAGGTTGGCCCATAAGGGGTTCCAACTGGCCAGCGGCACGGTCACACCGAAGATTACCGGCTCTTCGTCGAGCTCCTCCTGGAAGGTGCCGAATATTCGATCCCAGAGAATGAACACACCGCCGTAATTGCGATCCATGTAGATAGGGTTCTGTGCATGGTGCACACGGTGGTTGGACGGGGTGATGAACAGCCACTCAAACCAGCCCAGCTTGGGGATATGCCGGGTATGCACCCAGAACTGGTAAAGCAGGTTCAGGGCCGCGACGCTGAAGAACACCAGCGGCGGCACGCCGACCAGCGCCATCGGCAGGTAGAAGATCCAGCCGAAGATGAAACCGGTGCTGGTTTGCCGTAGCGCAGTGGAAAGGTTGTAGTCCTCGCTCTGGTGGTGCACCGCATGGGCGGCCCAGAGCACGTTGCGCTCATGGCCCAGACGGTGGTTCCAGTAGTAGCAGAAGTCGTAGAAGACGAAGGCGAAGAGCCACACCCAGAGGCTGCCTTCGGACAGTTCGAACAGCGCCAGATGCTCCCAGGCGAAGGCGTAGGTCAGCAGGCCGACCACCTTGGTGAGAATCCCGGTGGCCTGCGACAAAACGCCGGCACTGAGGCTGTTCAGGGCATCGGCCAGGCGATAGGTGCGCATACCGCGCCAGCGGTCAGCGAGCAATTCCAGGCCGATCAGCAGGAAGAAGAAGGGCACTGCGTAGAGAACGAACACCATATCGTTGTACTTGTGTCGGGAATGAGCTGTTATTCATCCTATGCGCAGCTTCGCCAGCATTCGCGGCGGCAAATGACAGCCCGAGTGGCATTTGGCGACAACCCCAGAATTGGTAATACCCGCGCCCGCTTCACGGTCGCGTTTTTCCTCACCAGGAGTCGAGCATGAGCAAGAAAGTGGCAGTGATTCTGTCCGGCTGTGGCGTCTACGATGGCGCCGAGATCCATGAAAGCGTGATCACCCTGCTGCGCCTCGACCAGCGTGGCGCCGACGTGCAGTGTTTCGCCCCCAACGTGCCGCAGTTGCACGTGGTCGACCATTACAGCGGCGACGAGATGGACGAGACGCGCAACGTCCTGGTGGAGTCTGCGCGCATCGCCCGCGGCCAGATCAAGGACGTGAAAGAGCTGCATGTGGCCGAGTTCGACGCACTGATCCTGCCCGGTGGCTTCGGCGTAGCGAAGAACCTCTCCGACTTCGCCACCAGTGGCGCCGGCTGCACCGTACAACCGGACGTCCTGGCCGCCTGCAAGGCCTTCGTCGATGCCGGCAAGCCGGTCGGCCTGATGTGCATCGCACCGGCCCTGGCGGCGAAGATCTTCGGCGCCGGCGTGGTATGCACCATCGGCAGCGACCACGACACCGCCGCCGCCCTGACCCAGATGGGCGCCGAGCACCATGAGTGCGAGGTCAGTGAAATCATCGAAGACAGCCAGCGCAAGCTGGTGACCACACCGGCCTACATGCTCGCCCAGTCCATCGCCGAAGCAGCATCGGGCATCAACAAACTGGTCGACCGCGTGCTGGAACTGACGCACCACTGACTGACGCTATGCCGGGACTTTGTAGGGTGGGCAGGAAGGCGTTCCGCTTGAGCTTCAATATCGATCAGTGTGGGCTGAAGCCCACCCTACAAAGTTCAAGGTTCCAGCCTACCGGCTAGCACCCTATTACAGGGCGCATCGGTCATTGGTCAGGGCAGTCCGGCCGCGCCGCTGGTCAAGCCGTTCCGGCTGCGGCAGCGTGGCGGCAGGATTTCCCGGAGCCCCTGCCATGTCCCAGCCCTTCGTCCTCAGCCCCGACCTGCAACAGGCGGTGGCCAGCTTCTTCCAGCGTATTCCCTTCAATCAGGTGCTCGGCATCGAGCTCGATGAACTGAGCCCCGAGCGGGTGACCATGCACCTGCCGATGAAGCCCGAACTGATCGGCAACTTCGTCCACGGCATTCTGCACGGCGGGGTTATTTCTTCGCTGCTAGACGTTTGCGGCGGCGCCATGGCGCTGATCGGCGCCTTCGCCAACCACCAGCACCTGCCGCCGGCCGAACGCATGAGCAAGCTGTCCAAGCTCGGCACCATCGACCTGCGCATCGATTACCTGCGCCCGGGCCGGGGGCAGCGCTTCAGCGCCACGGCCACACCGCTGCGCGCCGGCAACAAGGTGGCAGTGATCCGCATGGAATTGCACAACGACGAGGGCGTGCTGGTGGCGGTGGGCACTGGTACCTATCTGTGTGGCTGACCGAGCCCGCCATTCCCGGATTTCATCCGGGCTACAACGCTGAAAATGGGTTTGCCATACGTCCCGTAGCCCGGATGCAATCCGGGGCAGCTATCGACTCAGCCGCGTGAGAATTCGATCCAACGCATTGGCGAACGCCTGCCGGTCCTTTTCCGAGTACGGCGCCTGACCACCGCCCACCTGGCCCTGCTCGCGCAGGTCGGTGAACAGATTGCGCACCGCCAGGCGCTCGCCCATGTTGCGCTCGTCGAACTCGCGACCACGCGGGTCGAGCGCGGCTACACCCTTCTTCACCAGGCGGTCGGCCAGCGGCACGTCGCTGCAGATCACCAGCTCGCCGGGCACTGCATGCTCCACCAGATGATCATCAGCTGCGTCCGGCCCGCTGGGCACCACGATCAGTTTCACGCAGGCGAAATTCGGCCGGGCAACGGCCTGGCCGGCGACCAGCACCACTTCTAAACCTCGTTTGAGGGCGAACTTGACCACCTGATCCCGCGCCGCCCGAGGGCAGGCGTCGGCATCGATCCATATGCGCATGCAGCAACTTCCGCAGAGAAACCAGCGCCCAGTATGCCAGCAGGCGCGCGGTTCAGGCCTGGTAGAACGGCTCGCAGCGCTCACGCACGGCGCGCGACAGGTTGTCCTCGGCCAACTCGATCAGATCCAGCTCCACCTCGTCCGGCAGCAGCTCGGCGACCAGTGCCGCCAGGCGACGCTGACCACTCATGTCGGCGCCGGAAATGGCCAACAGCAGCCGCGGCTGCGGGCCGATTGCTGGATCGCGCAAGGCAGCGAGAAAGGCCTCACGTACAGCAAGTTGGGCACAGGCCGCTGAAAGTGCCTGCTCCAGGGCGGGGTGACGCAGTACAGCCAGCGCCAGATCGGGGCTGTCGGCGTAATGAGTGGAATGGATCGAAGAGGACATGCGCGCACTCGGCAAAGGGATTGGAAGCAGCCTAGGTGCACTGAGACTCGCTGTCGTAGCGGCGGTTCACGCTATGACGCAACGAGGGCGGGCAAAGCTCGCCCTCGTGTATGCCTGATTCGGTTACCTAGGCCTGCTCGGCCATGCGCCGACGTTCCCCCAGCAGGCTACGCCCATACAGCAACGCGATGCCGGCCAGTGCCAGCCCCTGAGCCGACAGGCTCCAGGCATCGGCATGAATGCCCAGCCAGTCGAACTCGAAGAAGGCCACCGGACGCGTACCGAGCACGCCAGCCTCCTGCAGCGCAGCCACGCCATGGCCGGCGAAGACCACGGACAGCACGCACAGCAGCACCGCATTGACGCCGAAGAAGGTCGCCAACGGCAGTTTGCGCGAGCCACGCAGAATCACCCAGGCCAGGCCGATCAACAGCACCAGAGCCGCGGCGGCGCCAGCCAGCACCGCGCCATGCCCAGCAGGCCCCGCCTGCAGCCAGAGGGTTTCGTAGAACAGGATGACTTCGAACAGTTCGCGATACACCGAGAAGAACGCCAGCATGGCGAAGCCAAAACGACCACCGCCACCGACCAGGCTGCTCTTGATGTAGTCCTGCCAGGCGGCGGCGTGGCGACGGTCATGCATCCACACACCGACCCACAGCAGCACCACACTGGCGAACAGCGCCGTGGCGCCTTCGAGCAGCTCTCGCTGAGCACCGCTGATGTCGATCAGGTAGGCCGCCACCGCCCAGGTCACGACACCGGCGAGCAGTGCCAGGCCCCAGCCGACGTGCACACTGCGCACCGCCTGCTGCTGTCCGGTATTGCGCAGGAAGGCGAGAATCGCTGCCAGCACCAGAATCGCCTCAAGCCCCTCGCGCAGCAGAATCAACAGGCTGGCGAAAAAGCTCAGGCTATCGTCCATCGCGCCATCGGCCAGCAGCGCAGCAGACTTGTCCAGCTCGACCTTGGCCTGCTCCAGTGCCTGGGCAGCCTGCGCAACACTCGCGCCATCCTGCAGCGCCTGCCGATAGGCCATCAGAGCGCGCTCGGTGGTCTTGCGCTGCAGGGCATCGAGGTTGTCGAGGGCACTTTCGACCAGTTCGAAGCCTTCCAGATAAGCGCCTACGGATAGGTCATAAGCCTGCTCACGATCACCCTCACGATAAGCCTGCAGGCTGCGCTCCAGGGTCGAGCGGGTGTAGCCGATCAGCTGCTGCGGGCCGCGCTGTTCCAGCACCGGATGCGCGCGCTGAGCGCGGAATGCGGCGACATCGCCGCCTGCGGCCAAGATTTCAGCAGGCGTGCGGCCGGCCAGCTCGCTCATGGCGAAGCGTGTCTGGCCCTGCGTCTGCGCTGCAGTGAAACCGGCGATATAGACCGCCAGGTCCCAGCGTTGACGATCGTCGAGCTGATCGGCGAAGGCCGGCATATCGGTACCTTCGATGCCCAGGCCGAGGGTGTTGTAGAGATCAAAGAGGCTCAGCCGGTCCAGACGTGCGGCATCACGCAGATTCGCTGGCGCTGGCTCCAGGCCGATGCCGGCAGGCCCGTCACCCAGGCCGATATCGCCATGGCACACCGAGCAGTGCTGAGCGTAGAGCGGCGCACCACGTTCCGGGTCCGGTGTCAGCACCGGGCTCTGCGCCACCTGATAAAGCTCGGCCAGGCGTGAGCCCAGCTTGCGCGCGGCGCCAGCAACCTCCTCGCCCGGCTGGCGCTGGGCAATCGCCTGACGCAGGTTGGCAGCGCCCTGCTCCAGCTCGGCGCGGCCGGCCTGAGCGGGCAAGGCGACGATCAGGCCCTGCAGCACATCGAGAAATTCCAGTTGTTCCTGGTATTCGCCAGCATCGACGACCTGGCCGCCCGCGACGGTGGCCGGGTAATCAGCGCCGATGTAACCGATCAGGTGCAGTGCCTGTACGGCACCATCGAAAGGCTCGCCAACGGCGAGAAAGCTGAGACAGGCCAGCAAGGGCAGCATCAGCCAGGAAAGGGGGAAACGAAAGCGGATCATCAATGCATCCCAAACGAGAATGGGTGACATTAAATTGTTGCCGGCCTAACGATCGAGCACAAGAAAAATATGAAATATTCAGTAACAAACTGCCGAATGGAAACTGAAAGACCGCCCTGCCCGCGCAGACGGGCATCCAGAACCTGCGAATCACCTGGGCTCCCGCTTCCGCGGGAGTGACGATGAATGATTTTTTCAGAACATCCCTGGCAAACGCTATCGGCCAGCGTTGAACGATAGCGAACGAGACTCAGACTGCCGCGCGCTTGACGGTCGCCAGCAAGCCGGCAGCAGCGGCGAACAGCGCGGCAAAACTGCGATTCATCACCCGCTGCTGGCGGGGAGTGCGCAGCAGGCGCAGGACGCGCGAGGCGAGACCGGTGTAGCCGGCCATGACGATCAGATCCACGATGATCATGGTCACGCCCATCACCAGATACTGTGCCACCAGCGGCGCATGCGGATCGATGAACTGCGGCAGCACCGCGAGCATGAAGACAATAGCCTTGGGGTTGCTGAAGTTGACCAGAAAGCCGCGCAACACCAGAGCCAGAGGCCGGCCGATAGGGCGCTCGGCTGCACCGGCATCGAGGTCGCTGGGCAGTGCGACCCACTGCTTGTAAGCGAGGAACACCAGATAGGCCACGCCGAACCACTTGATCACGCTGAAGGCCAGGGCCGAGGTAGCAAGAATGGCGCCCACGCCCGCAGCGACGATGGCGATCTGCAACGCCAGACCGAGCTGCAAGCCGAGCGCGTTCCAGTAACCGCGCAAGAAGCCGTACTGCATACCGGCAGACATCGACGCCACAGCACCGGCACCCGGCGACAGGCTGATCACCCAGCAGGCGACGAAGAAAGCGAGCCAGGTTTCCAATGCCATGATGCGTACCTCGAGAAGCTGAATTCAGGGGAAGAGCAGCACAGCCTACTCCTGCTCCAGTGACTCGACCAGCCGGTCAGCGCCAGCGGCGCACCGACTTCTGGAAGAACAGGCTGTTGGGCACCTGCAACACGGCGCCGACAGCCTCCTCACTGACATCCTGCAGGGTGGTGTAGAACAGGTTGATGGAGATCACCTTCCCTTTCACGCCCGGCTTGTCGGCGCTTTCGATGACCTCGACGGTATCCCCCAGGCGAAACGGCCCCATGGTGAAGATCAGCAGCGCGCAGAACATGTTCGACAGCACGCTCCAGATGGCGAAGAACGCCACCGCGGCGACAGCGGTGAAACCGGTCAGCGCCGTCCACAACACCGTCGCCGAAACCCCCAGGCGCTCGAGCACCATGAGCAGCGCGCTGCCCATGATCAGCCAGCGCACCAGGCCCCGCAGCGGCTGCAGCACTTCGGCCGGCAACAGGCTGTAGCGCGCCCCAAGGCGACTGATGGCGCGGGTAAGAATGCGCTGAGCGAGCCAGGCCAGCAGGATGATCAGCAACACCTGGCCGGTACGAATCAGCGGGTCGCGCCAGGCCGCCAACAGTTCAAGCTGTTCCATTACTCGGCTTCCTCCAGTTGCTGCTGCAACGCCTCCAGGGTTTCCAGCGCCAACAGCCAGGCCTCCTCGAGCTCGGCCTCGCGGGCCTTGAGCTGTGCCTGTTCTGCAAGACACTCGCGCAGTTCGTCCTTGCGCGCGGACTCGTACAGACCGCTGTCACTCAACCGGGTTTCCACGGCGGCGAGTTTTTCCTGCACCTTGCCCAGCTCCTGTTCGAGCTTTTCCGCCTGTTTCTTGTGCGGGGCCAGTTGCTGGCGCAACGCCGCAGCAGCCTGGCGCTGGGCGCGCTTGTCGGTCTTGTCCGCCGCCCCTTCGACCTGCGCACTCGGTGGTGCCTGACGCTGACGGTAATCGACCAGCCAGCGCGCATAGTCATCGAGGTCGCCGTCGAACGGCACTACGCGCCCTTCAGCAACCAGCAGGAACTCGTCGGTGGTGCTTTTGAGCAGATGGCGATCGTGCGATACCACCACCACGGCGCCCGCGAATTCCTGCAGGGCCATGGTCAGCGCCAGGCGCATTTCCAGATCCAGGTGGTTGGTCGGTTCGTCGAGCAGCAGCAGATTGGGCTTGCCCCAGGCGATCAGCGCCAGGGCCAGACGCGCCTTCTCCCCACCGGAGAAATTCACCACCGGCTCGTCGCAACGCGGGCCACGGAAGTCGAAGCCGCCGAGAAAATCGCGCAAGGTCTGCTCGCGCTCGCTGGGCGCCAGACGCTGCAGGTGCAGCAGCGGGCTGGCCTTGTCGTCCAGCGCATCGAGCTGGTGCTGGGCGAAATAGCCGATCACCAGGTTCTCACCACGGCTCAGGCTGCCGCTCAGCGGCTGCAGTTCGGCCGACAGGTTCTTGATCAGCGTCGACTTGCCCGCGCCGTTGGGGCCGAGCAGGCCGATGCGCGCGCCCGGCACCAGGCTCAGCTTGACCTGCTGCAACACGGTCTTGTCACCGTAACCGAGGCGGCCTTCACTGAGGCTGAGCAGTGGCGTGGAGATCTTGTCGGCTTCGCGGAAGACGAAGTCGAAGGGCGAGTCGACATGCGCCGCGCTCAGCTCCTCCATGCGCTCCAGGGCCTTGATCCGGCTCTGTGCCTGACGCGCCTTGGTGGCCTGGGCCTTGAAGCGAGCGATGTATTTTTCCATGTGGGCGCGTTGCGCCTGCTGCTTCTCGTAGGCCTGTTGCTGCTGGGCCAGACGCTCGGCACGGGTACGCTCGAAGGCCGTATAGCCACCACGGTACAGCGTCAGCTTGCGCTGCTCGACATGGGCGACGTGATCGACCACGGCATCGAGAAAATCGCGGTCGTGGGAGATCAGCAACAGGGTGCCGGGGTAGCTTTGCAGCCAACCTTCCAGCCAGAGAATCGCATCCAGATCCAGGTGGTTGGTCGGTTCATCCAGCAGCAACAGGTCGGACGGGCACATCAGCGCCTGGGCCAGGTTCAGGCGCATGCGCCAGCCACCGGAGAAGTCGCCGACGCGGCGATCCATCTGCACGTTCTCGAAACCCAGACCGGCCAGCAGCTTGCGCGCGCGGGCATCGGCGGTATAGCCATCGGCGCTGTCCAGCTCGCTGTGCAGGCGGGCGATGGCGGCGCCGTCGTGCGCCTGTTCGGCGGCAGCCAGTTCGGCCTGCACGCGGCGCAGGTTGTGATCGCCGTCGAGCACGTAATCCACCGCCAGACGATCGAGGGTGTCGACCTCCTGGCGCATATGGGCGATGCGCCAATCACCGGGCAGCAGGCAATCGCCGGCATCAGGTGTCAGCTCTCCGCGCAGCAGGGCGAACAGGCTGGATTTACCGGCGCCATTGGCACCGATCAGTCCGGCCTTGTGGCCGGCGTGCAGGGTCAGCTCGGCGCCTTCGAGAAGACGCTGCGGGCCACGCTGTAGAGTGAGGTTCTGGAGTCGGATCATAATGGCGGCGGAGTCTACCAAATCGCCCCGGAGGCCGCGTGCAGGATCTGTGGAATTTCGCCCTCGAACTCTACGCCAGAGCAGGCGTGGAACAGGCCTGCCTGGAGTTGCAGGAAGCGGGTAACGACGTTTGCCTGCTGCTGACCGGCGCCTGGTTGCAGAGGCGTGGCGTGCGCTGCCTGGATGAACGCCTGCAAGCGCTGCAGGCATTAGCCGGCCCGTGGCAACGCGAGGTAGTCACGCCCTTGCGTCAGGTACGCCAAGACTGGCGCGCGAACGCAGGCCAGGATGCGGAACTCGCAGCCTTACGTGAGCAGGTCAAGAAACTGGAACTGCAGGCCGAACGGATATTGCTCGATCGTTTGCAGGCGCTGGCCGAGAACTGGCCAGACGAGGCAGGCGACAACGATTGGCTGGTGCGCCTGGCTGAAGGGAACAGCGCCGCGCTGCAGGTGCTGCGCGGCGCCGTTGATCCCCCTTAGGACGCGCTCGGAGTACCCGGGGCGGTGGCTCCATTGGTCGTCGCAGGAGCAGCAGGGGCTGCCGGAGCAACCGCGGCGGCGGCTGGCTTGGCCGCCGCTGGCTTGGCCGGAGCCTTCTTCGCCGGCGCCTTCGCAGCGACTGGCTTCTTCACTACAGCCGGCTTGCTGGCTGGTTTGCTCGCGGGTTTTGCAGGCACAGCCTTGGCAGCCGGCTTAACAGCGGGCTTGGAGGCAGGTTTACTGGCCGCTGCGGGCTTGGCCGGTGCTTTTGCCGCAGCAGGCTTGGCTGCCGGTTTGGCGGCTGGCTTGGCGGCAGCGGGCTTGGCGGCAGCTTTCGGCGCAGCGGGTTTTGCCGCAACAGCCTTGCTGGCAGCTGCAGCTGGCTTGGCCGCAGGCTTGCTGGTTGCCACAGGCTTCGCTGCTGGCTTGGCGACGGGTTTGCTCGCCGGTTTGGTGGCAGCTGGCTTGGCCGGGGCTTGCTTCACTGGTGCCTTCGCAGCAGCCGGCTTCTTCGCCGCGACCGGCTTGCTGGTCGGCTTGACGGCTGGAGCAGCAGCTTTCGCTTCACGCACATCCAGCGCCTTGCCGGCCGCTTCCTTAACTTTGCCAACACCCTGCGCCAGCTTCAGGCTTTCCTGAGCATCACGCTTGAGCTGGGCGATGTAGGTGCGGGTTTCGCTCTGACGGGCCTTGAGCGCATCGAGCAACTCCTCCAGCTCGGCGACTGCATCCTTGGCCTTGCCTTGCGCCTTGGCCTTGCCGGCAACAGCGGCGTCCTGCAGTTTACTGCGAGCCTTGTGCAGTTTTTCCTGAGCCTTGCCGCGCTGTTTCTCCAGCTTGGCAAGCAGCTTCTCGGCGTCGATCAGCGCTTGCGAGCAGGCATTTTCCAGGTGCTCGAGCAGGCTGGTAGACAGTTGGTGCAGCAGGTGCAGCGGGGTAGTGATGGACTTCTTCTTGGCCGACATGGCGCGCCTCCTGGCGGATGTGAACGCGACCATACTAGACGCAGCCGCGAGGGCTCGCCATAGGCCTTTTAGCCATGACAGCAAAGGCACTACTCGCCTGGCATAATCGGCAGCATCTTGATCGGGAGACATCGTCATGAGCCGCGCCGTACTAGCCGCCCTCGCTATCTGTTGCAGCCTGGGCGTGCAGGCTGACCAGCACGAGCAGGATCTGGCCTACAGCCTCGGCGTGCGCCTTGGCGAGCGCCTGCATGAAGAGGTGCCAGACCTGCCGCTGAGCGAGCTGCTCGAAGGCTTGCGCCAGGCCTACGAGGGCAAGCCCCTGCGACTCGACGCCAGCCGGATCGAGCAGCTGCTCGATGAGCACGAAACGCGTATCGAAGCCTCACCGCAGCGCCATAGCAGGGCCATCGAGGCGCAGCAGCGTTTTCTCGCCGAACAAAGCCGCCGCCCTGACGTGCGGGCAATGACCAACGGCGTGCTGGTGACCGAGCTCAGCCCCGGCAACGGTCCCACACCCACCGCTCGCAGCCGAGTACAGGTGAGCTACCGAGGCGAACTGGCGGACGGCAGCGTCTTCGACGAGAGCAGCACACCGCAGTGGTTTCGCCTGGACAGCCTGATCGGCGGCTGGCGCAGCGCGTTGCTGCAAATGCCGAAAGGCGCTCACTGGCGCCTGGTGATTCCGTCGGATCAGGCTTACGGGGAGGAAGGCGCGGGTGACCTGATACCACCCTATGCGCCACTGGTGTTCGATCTACGCTTGCTCGACGTGGCCGACTGAGCGTCGGCCTGCCGGCCTGATACCGATCCGACAAGACGCGGCCCTGCGTAGGAGCCCCGCCCCGGGGCGAAGCTTTTCAAGTGCGTTCAAGTGCGCACCGTCCTGATTAGCGGCGAGGCGCCGCTCCTACAAACTTGATGCGTCGACGCTTAGCTGATTGGCATCAACCTGAAGGCCCGGAGTGCTCCGGGCCATTGCCAGTACGAGTTCAGAGCGCTTCGGCGGCCTGTTCCTGATGCGCGTTGTGCAGCACTTCGATCAGGCAGTCTTCCAGTTCGAAGCGCTCGTGCAGCAACTGCCCCAGATGATTGAGCTCCGCCACCAGCGACGTGCTGTCGCGGCAATCGCCGTTGTCGCAATGATCGTTGAAGGTCAGCGCGACCGCCGTAATGGCTTCGATGCGTGGGTAGATCTGCTTGGCCAGTTCCAGACCACGCTGATCATTGAAGGCCTTGGCCTCGTTGGTCAGCTGCTCGTAGACCTCAAAGTGTCCAGCAGACACGTAGTCCACCAGCAACTCGCAGAACCCCTGCAGAGACTCACCGTTGATGGCTGGCGCCTGCGGCGCCTTGGTAAGGGCGGTGTAAGCCAGCACAAGTTCGCGGCGTTCACCCAGCCAGCGGTCAATCAACTGGTGAACCCCACCCCAACGTTCCTGTGCGTTCTGGCAACTCTCAAGCATGATGAACCTCGCTTCCCTTATCGATAATGCCTGTTATACGTCCGCTCCCGAGACGTTATTCTGTCAATCGGTGCTTGGCCTTGGGAAGGCAACCGCAAAATGGCATTTTTCCGGCGGTGCGTGCGAGCCAGATTATGCCCGTGGGCACCCACCATCAAGGCATCGCCGCGAGAAAGTTTCATACGAGCGTTTAATCTCGAAGCCACGACCCGCGTGGCTTCGTGCAATTCGCATTCTCAATTGCGACGCAGCAGCTGGAACAGGCAAAACCCGAGCATGCCGATGAAACCAAGCAGGCTCCACTCGGGGATGCTCATGCCGAACAGCGTCCAGTTGACCTCAGCACAGTCCGCCGTACCACGGAACACCTTGCTGACGATCTCCTGCAGAGGAAAAGCCTCGATCATGTACTCAAGACCCGGCAGGCAAGCTTCGAGCTGGTCGGCTGGCACGCTCTGCAGCCAGATCTGCCGGCCGGCGGTAGCGGCACCAGCACCGGCAAACAGCAAGGCCAGCATGGCGTAGATGCGGCGGCCGAAACTACCGGGCCCATGGATCGCTGCGATCAGGCAGACCACACCGAACAGAATCACGCAGATACGCTGCAACACGCACATCGGGCAGGGTTCCAGCCCGACGACATGTTCCAGATAAAGGGCAACCGCCATCAGCATTACGCAGCCGATGAATGCCAGGAAAAACAGGGGACGCGGGCTGGCCAAGTGCATGGTGGCTCCGGGAGGGAAATCGAGGGCAGTACGGTAGAGGAAAGCGAGGGCGCCTTTCAAGGCGCCCCATGAATCAGAGCAGGCTATTCATCATGCCCGAACGCCCCTCCGTCCGCACAGCGAGCCAGCTGTGGCAATCGGCCGCATCCGTTCAGACTGTCACGCCCTGCGGTTGCGGCAGCGGCGGCAAGCCCTGATGCAGCAGGCCGAGACTTTCCAGCAACAGCTGATTGCTGCGTTCCAACTCGCCCAGTTGCGCCAGCAGACGCGCCAGCTCTGCGCAGGTCTCCGGGTGGCGCTCGATTTTCAGACTGGTCTCGAAATAATCACGCGCCTTGCCCCACAACTGGTTCTGCAGGCACAGGCGGCCCAGGCTCAGCAACAAGGCAGGGTCCTGCGGATGCTGCTTGAGCCAGAGCTCGGCCGTTTGCAGCTGACGCGCCGGGTCGGCGCCACGCAGCACACCGTAAAAACGGGCCAGACGGCTGTCGTAACCGCGCTTGAGCGCGCTACGCAGAACCTCCTCGGCTTCTTCCTGCGCCCCCAGTCGACGCAGTTGCTCGACATAGGTGGCGATCAGCTCAGGCTCCTGACGCAGCGGCGCGGAGAGTTGCTGCCAGGCTTGTGTCAGCGGCTGCAGTGCGGTTTCGCCATGGCCCTGACCAGCCAGGCCGGCATCGGCCAGGCGACCGCGCCAGGTCTCGCGCTCCAACTCATCGAGTTCTGCTGCAGGCAACGCCTTTTCCTTGCGCAACTCGGGCAGCAAGCCGAGCAGCGCCGACCAGTCCTGACGCTGCAGATACAGACGCTGCAGCTGACGCAACACCAGATGGTGCCCCGGGTGACGCTCACGCATGACCTGCAGGGTTTGCAGCGCCGCATCAGTGTCGCCACGGTTGCGTTGCAGCTCGGCGTGGGTCAGAGCGATCGCCAATTCGGCCTGGGGTTGCTTGTTCAGTGCGCGTTCGAGCAATGCGTCGCTCTGCTCGTGTTCTCCAAGCTTGCTGGCGGCCCGAGCAGCGCCAAGGTAGTACATCAATGGCTGACTGTCGGCTTCGGCGGCACGGGTCAGCTGGCGCTGGGCACGCGCCCAGCGACCTTCGGCCAGATCGAGCATGCCCTGCTCGGAAGCCAGGCGCACACGGCGGTTGCGATGCAGGCGCGACCAGGGGTTGGCCAGCCGCGTCGAACTGAGCAACAAACGCAACATCCATTTGATCAGGTAGTACAGCACCACCACGACCACCAGCAAGCCAAGGAACGCCCACAGGCCGGACTGGTAGCGAAAGCCCTTGTAGGCGAACAGCACATAACCGCGATCAGCCTCGATGGCCAGACTGAGCAGATACAGCCCGGCGGCGACGGCCAGCAATAACAGAAGCCAGATCAGGCGTCTCATTGCGCCTCCTCGGCCGCAGCGGCCCCCTGCCGGCGTTGCGCCTGTTTGCGTTGCAGGTAGGCCTGCAGCGCATCGAGCGACTCGCTCAGGTCCGGCACCTTGACCTCGATGCTGGCGTCAGCCAGCTCGGTGAAGCGCTGGCGCAGCGCACGGCTGTCCGGGTTGTCCAGGTTGAAGTGGGCGTCGAGGATTTCCTCGGCCTGCTTCAGCGACTGCTTGTACACACCGGTCTGACCATGCAGCGCAGCCCATTGCGCCTGTTCCAACGCCAGCGACAGACTCAGGCGAACCTGCGACAGGCTTTGCCCGGACAGCAACGGACGCACGTTGCGATCGGCGTCGAACTCGATGCGGAAGTAGTCGGAGAGCTTCTTCACCCACTCGCTCCACCAGGCACTGCCGTCGCCTTCGGCTGCCAGATCGGAGAGCACGTCGCCCTGCCCTTCGAAGGTCGGCGCCAGGGGATTGAGCGTTGCCGCCTGCTCACGCAGGGCACCCAGCTGCAGGAACAGACCGACACGATCCGGGCGCGCCGTGGTACGCAGGGCTTCGAGACTACGGCTGAGCTGCTCGCGCGCAGCGAAGGCGGCAGGGTCGTCCTGCTCGCGGAGAATTTCATCGGCGGCCAGCACCAGCGCTTCGGCGCTGGCGACATCCTGCAGCGCGGACAACCTCAAGGTGGCCAATCGCAGTAGGTGTTCAGCCTCATCCAGGCGCCAATCCTGGCGACTGCCATCGAGCACGCTTTCCAGGCGCTGACTCATGCGCTGCTGATCGCTCTGCAGGTTGGCCAGCAGGCGGCGACGCTCGTCCAGTTCAGCCGCACTGGGCAGGGCGGACAGGCGCGAATCGAGGCGCTGAGCCAATTCGTCCACTTTCTTCGCGCTGTCGTCGCGGGTGCGCTGCAGGTCTTCGGCCTGCTGCTGGTCCCGGCTCTGCATTTCATGCAATTGCCAGAGGCTCCAGCCGCCGGCACCTGCACCTGCCAGACCAATCAGCAGGGCGAACGCGGCAAGGCCGCTACCACCGCTGCGCGATGCCTTCACCGGTGGCGGTGTGGGTGTGGGTTTCACGGCTTCGTTGGCCGGTTTTTCTTCTGGCGTGTTCGGGGTGGATGCTTCGCTCACGTATCCGTCCTTTTAGAGGGCGGCAGCCGGAAACTGCTCCAAAGCTGCCTGCAAGGCCGCGGCACTGGCGCCGCGACAGTCCACAACGATCTGTGCACCCGCAGCGTGAGCCTGTTCGGCGACACGCGGGCTAGGTACGAACAAGGGTAGCCGAGCCAACGCCGGCCAGTCATCGCCGGCTAGCTGCAGCAGATGCTCGAAACCCTGCCCACTGCTGACAACCAGGCCATTCAGGCGTTCCGCTCGCACCTGTCGGCTCAGCTCGCCCGGCGCATAATGGGGCAGCACGCGGCGATACAGTGGCAGATAGTCGACCGTCACGCCTTGGCCGCGCAAGCGCTCGGCGAGTAATTCTCGGCCACCCTCGCCACGCAGGATCAGCACGCGCGGCGTAGATGTCGCGGCGATGGCCTGCTGCAGCGCAGGCAGAGCGAGCAACGCTTCGCTGTCATCGCCCGAGTCTGGAAAATGCACGCACAAGCCTTGCTCGGCGAGTACCGCAGCGGTAGCGGCGCCGACACTGTACCAAGGTAGATAGGGTGTCGGCGCCCCATGTTGTGCCAGGCGCTGCAGGCCAATCCGGGCTGCCGGCTTGCTGACCACGATCACCGCGCAGTAGCGCTGCAACTCGGCAAAGGTGCTGCGCTGCTCGGGTGTCTCGTCCAGCGTCTCGATGGCCAGCAGCGGCATGCAGTGGCTTGCGATCCCCTGCGCGGCCAGGGTCTGCGCCAGCGCCGCACAGTCCTCGGCAGGACGGGTCAGCAACAGGCGCCAAGTGCTCAAGGGTGACCGGCCTCACCGTATACAGCCTGGAGAATGGCATCGGCCCCTTGCGCCAACAGCGCCTCGGCAACACGTACACCCAGGGCTTCGGCGTCGCTACTGGCGGCGCGATCTTCGGCGCGCAGCAACAGGCCGCCGTCAGGCTGGCCGACCAGGCCGCGCAGCCACAGCTGATCATCTTCGAGCAGGGCATAGCAGGCGATGGGCACCTGGCAGCCGCCGTTGAGATGCTTGTTCAGCGCACGCTCGGCGGTGACGCGCAGCGCGGTTTCACGGTGATGCAATGGTGCCAGCAAGGCATGCACGTCGCTGTCGGCACTGCGGCACTCGATGCCCACCGCGCCCTGGCCACCGGCAGGCAGGCTGTCCTCGGCGCTGATCGAACTGCGGATACGATCCTCGAACCCCAGACGGATCAGACCGGCAGCGGCGAGGATGATCGCGTCGTACTCGCCGGCATCGAGCTTGGCCAGGCGGGTATTGACGTTGCCACGCAGGAACTGGATTTTCAGGTCAGGCCGGCGCGCCAACAATTGAGCCTGACGGCGCAGGCTGGAAGTACCGACCACGCTGCCGGGCGGCAACGCATCGAGGCTGGCATAGGTGTTGGAGACGAAGGCGTCGCGCGGGTCTTCACGCTCGCAGATGCAGTACAGGCCCAGCCCTTCGGGAAAGTCCATCGGCACGTCCTTCATCGAGTGCACGGCAATGTCGGCCTCGTTTTCCAGCAGTGCGGTTTCCAGCTCCTTGACGAACAGCCCCTTGCCGCCGATCTTCGCCAGCGGCGCGTCGAGCAGCTTGTCGCCGCGGCTGACCATGGGCACCAGACTGACCTTCAGACCGGGATGAGCCTGCTCCAGACGGGCTTTGACATGTTCGGCCTGCCAAAGGGCCAGGGCGCTCTTACGGGTGGCGATGCGAATTTCGCGGGACATGAGGCAATTCCAGTAAACCGATTGCCGCGAATCATAACAGGCTCGCCCGACGCCGGCTGAAGGAGGCGGCCATAGGCCGCAGCCGACGTGCCCTCTAGAGAGCCTGCATCAGTTTACGTACACCAGCCACATGGCGGCGGCTGACCACCAGCGAATCGCCGTCCAGACCTTTGAGGAAGAGTTGAAAGTGTCCAAGCGGGGTGCGCTGCAGGCGCTCGATGCGCTCACGCGCCACCAGCGCATTGCGGTGGATACGCACGAAACGGTCACCGAACTCGTCTTCCAGCGCCTTCAACGGCTCATCCAGCAGGACTTCGCCGCCTTCGTGACGCAGGGTGACGTATTTGTGGTCGGCGATGAAGTAGACCACGTGATCCAGTGGAATCAGCTCGATGCCCTTGCGAGTGCGCGCGCTTATGTGGGTACGCGGGCCTCCGCCAGTCTCCGCTGCGGGACGAGTCAGGGCGGCCAGCTGCACACGATTGGGCCGCTCGGCCTTTTTCAGCGCTTCGCTCAGGCTCTCCGGGCGCACAGGCTTGACCAGATAGCCCACCGCGCTGACCTGGAAGGCTTCCAGGGCGAATTCATCATGGGCCGTGCAAAAGATCACAGCCGGCGGCGCTTCGCGCTCACACAATTTGGCAGCGACCTGCAGGCCGTCGAGGCCAGGCATGCGGATATCCAGCAGGACCACATCCGGCTTGAGGCTATCAATCAGGGTCAGGGCTTCCTCGCCGTTGCTCGCGGCGGGCTCCAGGACCCGGTAACCCTCGAGCTCACCGACCATGCGGCTCAGGCGCTCGCGGGCAAGGGGTTCGTCATCGACGATCAGGACATTCATATTGCTCTGGCTTCCTGCGTGAGTCTCGCACAAGGATAGCGTAGACAGCTGTAATGACGGCCGTCACGGCGCTCCACGCTGAGACTCGCGCGCGGCCCAAAAAGTGCCGCCAGGCGCGCATCGATATTACTCAGCGCTTGGTGCGTTCCCCGTGACGGGTGCTGCTCGCCCCGCTCTTCATACGGATTGCTGACACACAAGCTGAACACACCTTCCTGGTAATCCGCTTCGACCCGCACCAGGCCACCTTCGATAAGCGGCGCGATGCCATAGATCAGCGCATTCTCCAACAGAGGCTGCAGGGTCAGCTGGGGAATCGGCAGATCCTCCGGCACACCTTCTACCTCCCACTGCAACTGTAGTCGCTCGCCGAGCCGATAGTGCTCGATCGACAGATATCGTTTCGCCAGCTCCAGTTCCTCCTTCCACGGCACCAGCGTGCCAGGTTTGGCCAGGCTGGCGCGAAACAGATCTGACAGGTCCAGCACCGCCTGCTCGGCCTTGTAAGGATCGAGCGTGACCAGACTGGCGATGCTGTTGAGGCTATTGAACAGAAAGTGCGGTCGTATCCGCGCCTGCAACGATTCGATCCGCGCACGCAGCTCGGCCTGTTCCTGCCGACGCCATTGGCTCTGCAGATAGAAATAGCGTAGCAGCAGTGCGGACATGATCAGGCTGATCAACGCATGACGCAGATAAAGATTTACTTCACCATTGCGCGGTAGCGGACCGCCCAGCTCGTAATAGTCGGCCACGGCCGTACAACTCAGGGTCAGCACCACCACCAGCGCACAGCATAGGCCGCCAGCCAGCGCCGGCCGCAGGCGCGCCAGCAAGGGCCGCAATCGACACAGCACGGCAGCCGACAGCAGCACGATCCACTGCACGAACAGTGACGTCAGGGCCAGGCGTACCCAGTCGAAGCCTGGCGTCATCGGCTCGGCGAGCACCAGCACCAGTACCAGCAACTCGGCAAGCAGCACCATGCTCAGCATCGCTTCTGACTGGCACAGCTCCGGGACGAAGAAGTCGTCGATAGCGGCGTTGTATTTTTTCTTGGCAGAGGATTGTGTGTGCATCGACGCAGTTTCCTTGTCGCCCTGCGAACCGGCAAGCCAGGCGGCACCAGCCGGACAAAATAAAGCACTGAAATGCCGCCTTCCGGACAAAATTGTGAAGCAGCCGACACCGCCATCGAACGCCCAACGGCGAACGTGGCCCGGCGAAACCCCTGCGGACCCTGTTATTATCGACGCACTTTGTCCGCCATGCTGGCCGCCGATGCGGCTTGCCCGATCCCGAGCCCAAATCATGAGCAGCGAAAAAACCAACCAATCCTGGGGCGGCCGCTTCAGCGAGCCTGTCGACGCCTTCGTCGCCCGCTTCACCGCCTCGGTCGAATTCGACAAGCGCCTGTATCGCCACGACATCATGGGCTCCATTGCCCACGCCAGCATGCTGGCCAAGGTCGGCGTACTCTCCGATGCCGAGCGTGACGCCATCATTGATGGGCTCAAGCAGATCCAGGGCGAGATCGAAGCAGGCCAGTTCGACTGGCGCGTCGACCTGGAAGACGTGCACATGAACATCGAGGCACGTCTGACCGACCGTATCGGTGTCACTGGCAAGAAACTGCACACTGGTCGTTCGCGCAACGACCAGGTGGCCACCGATATCCGTCTGTGGCTGCGTGACGAAATCGACCTGATCCTGGCCGAGATCACTCGCCTGCAGCAGGGCCTGCTGGGCCTGGCCGATGCCGAAGCGGACACCATCATGCCGGGTTTCACCCATCTGCAGACTGCGCAGCCGGTGACCTTCGGTCATCACCTGCTGGCCTGGTTCGAGATGCTCAGCCGCGATTACGAGCGCCTGGTCGACTGCCGCAAGCGCACCAACCGCATGCCGCTGGGCTCGGCGGCGCTGGCCGGCACCACCTACCCGATCCAGCGTGAAATCACTGCACAATTGCTCGGCTTCGATGCCGTTGGCGGCAACTCGCTGGACGGCGTATCGGATCGCGACTTCGCCATCGAATTCTGTGCAGCCGCTTCGCTGGCGATGATGCACCTGTCGCGCTTCTCCGAAGAACTGGTGCTGTGGACCAGCGCCCAGTTCCAGTTCATCGACCTCCCGGATCGTTTCTGCACAGGCAGCTCGATCATGCCGCAGAAGAAGAACCCGGACGTGCCCGAACTGGTGCGCGGCAAGACCGGCCGCGTGTTCGGCGCCCTGACAGGCCTGCTGACCCTGATGAAAGGCCAGCCGCTGGCCTACAACAAGGACAACCAGGAAGACAAGGAACCGCTGTTCGACGCCGCCGACACCCTGCGCGATAGTCTGCGCGCCTTCGCCGACATGGTGCCGGCGATCAAGCCCAAGCGCGAAATCATGCGTGAAGCCGCGCTGCGCGGCTTCTCCACCGCCACTGACCTGGCCGACTACCTGGTGCGTAAAGGCCTGCCGTTCCGCGACTGCCACGAGATCGTTGGCCATGCTGTGAAGTACGGCGTCGACAGCGGCAAGGACCTGGCCGAAATGAGCCTGGACGAGCTGCGCCAGTTCAGCGACCAGATCGAGCAGGACGTGTTCGCCGTGCTGACTCTGGAAGGCTCGGTGAATGCCCGCAACCACATCGGCGGCACCGCGCCAAATCAGGTGCGTGCAGCGGTGGTGCGCGGTCGCGAACTGCTGGCCAGCCGCTAAGCGCGGCTCGGCGAGAAACGGGAAAAGGAGTTCCCATGCCTGAATTACTGCTGCGCGGCTTGGCGCTACTGGCCGAGATCGCGCTTGAAGTCATCATCGGCTACGTCTTCTACACGACCGGCTGGCTGGCGCTGCGACTGCTGACGCTGGGCCGCTACCCAAACCTGCCACTGCGCGTGGACGACCCGATGGGCTCACGCACTGCCTGGGTCGCAACGTTCGGCTTCCTCTGCCTGGTTGGCCTGCCCCTGACGTGGCTGACCGTCACTTACAGCTGAACGCTGCCACGAGACATTTCCATGCCTATAGACATCCGCCCCGCCACTCCCGATGACGCCGAGCTGATCCTGCGCTTCATCACCGACCTGGCCATCTACGAAAAGGCCGAGCACGAGGTGAAGACTGACGCGGCCGGCATCCGCGACAGCCTGTTCGCCGAAGGCAGCCCCGCCCATGGTCTGATCTGCGAGAACGACGGCCAGCCCATTGGCTATGCGGTTTACTTCTTCAATTATTCCACCTGGCTGGGCAAGCACGGCCTCTACCTCGAAGACCTCTACGTCAGCCCCGAGGCTCGCGGACTGGGCGCCGGCAAGGCGCTGCTGCGCCACCTGGCACAACTGGCCGTGGAAAGAGGCTGCGGCCGCTTCGAGTGGTCGGTGCTGGACTGGAACACCCCAGCCATCGATTTCTACGAGTCCTTCGGCGCCCGCCCGCAGAGTGAATGGACGACCTATCGCCTGACCGGCCAGGCCTTGCTGGACTTCGCCGCAGGCTGAGCAAGCCAGCGCCTGGCCGGGGCAACAGCTCTGGCCTAAGGTAATTACACCTCCACCTGCTCTGGACCATCATGCGCACACTCCTCGCACTGCTCAGCTTTATCGCCCCGGCACTGACGGCAGCGACACCGGTCACCATGCCCGTCAACGCATCCTGGCACATGCAGCTCGATGGCAAACTGCAAACACCTAATCGCCTGGTCTATGACATCGACCTGTACGACACGCCCATGCAAACCATCACCAATCTCAAGGCGGGCGGCCGTATCGTTATCTGCTATTTCAGCGCGGGCACCTGGGAGGATTGGCGCAGCGACGCTCAGGCCTACCCCACGGCGGCGCTGGGCAAAGCATTGCCAGATTGGCCTGGCGAGCGTTGGCTCGACTATCGCCGTGACGATGTACGCCAACTCCTCGCCAAACGTCTGGATCTGGCTGTCGACAAGGGCTGCGACGCTGTCGATCCGGACAACGTGGACGGCTACAGCAATGACAATGGCCTTAGCCTGACGGCAGCCGAGCAAATAGACTTCAATCGTTGGCTGGCCAGTGAGGCACACAGCCGCGACCTGAGCATCGGCCTGAAGAATGCCGTGGAACTGCTGCCTGAGCTTGGCGACTACTTCGACTTTGCCATCAACGAGAGCTGCTATCGCTACAACGAATGCGAGGGTTACAGTCACATGCGCAGCCAGGGCAAACCAATCTTCATCGCCGAATACCGCACCCTCAATACGAATCTTTGCAGTCGAGCCGCTAACTCCGGCTTTCGTCTGCAATTCTTCAAAGTCAGCCTGAAGGGCGTCGGCGTACCCTGCGACTGAGCCTGCGTCAGAACACGAGAGGAACCATGAGCCAAAATAACGAGCAAGAAGACGAAGACTTCGCCGAAGCCACCCTGATTCAGGCCATCGAAAACCAGCTGGAAAGCGGTGAGCCCGCCGCCGCCAAGGCGGTTTACAACAAGCTGACGCTGGTCGGTTACGAGCGTGAGGAGATCCTCGAGCTGATGGCGCTGGTCCTGGCTCACGAAGTCGACGCCATGCTGCGCGAAGACCGCCCCTTCGATGGCGCCTGGTATGAGCAGGCCCTGCGCGCCCTGCCGGAGCTGCCGGAAGAAAACTGAGCAACGATTGATCCAGGCCAATAGCCGGACTGGCAAGCAGATTGCTACTGTCAATGCCAACCCCGACCAGGAAGGCACCGTCTGCGATGGCCTGTCAGTCGACTCAAGCTCTTGCTCTGCTTGTCTTCACGCTCTGCTTGAGCGGCGCCTGCATTGCTCGCGCCGAAACGCCGCGTATTGGTGCCGAAGATGACTGGTACCCCTACACCGCTCTGCGCAATGACAGGATCGAGGGCATGTCGGCAGACATCGTCCGCGCAGCGTTCAGTGCCAGCGAAACGTCCGTCGAGCTGGCGCCCTACCCCTATTCGCGCTGCATGGAACTGGCGCGCTCAGGCAGCCTGGCAGGCTGCTTCAACACCACGCCTGACGCGCACATCCGCGCGGAGTTCCTGTTACCGCAGGAGGTGCTGTTCAGCGACGACATTCTGCTCTGGGGCCATGCGGGGGATGCGGCAATAGATGATCTGGACGCCATCCGCGGCAAACGCGTGGCAGTCACCATCGGTTATACCTACGGCGAGCACTTCGACAGCTATGCGGATATCCAGCGCATTGCGGTGCGGCGCGATATCAATGGCTTTCGCATGCTGCAACGCGACCGCGTGGACTACGTCATCGCCTTTCGCGGCACTACCGACGCACTGCTGCGCGAGAACCCCGACTTGGTCGGCCAATTCAAGGCGCTGACCAGGGTGCATCGCCCGCCACTCTATCTGACGTTCTCTCGCCAGCATCCGCAGGCTGCTGCCTTGCTGCGAGACTTCGATGCCGGCATGCGGCGCATCAGGCAGGATGGCACCTACCACCAAATTCTCACCAACTGGCAGCTCAGCGATGGGCAGAGCTCGGTACATGGCTCTACACTGCAAGAGCGCCATAACGACAAGACGGAGTCACCATGAAGTCATTCACCGCTGACCTGATCGACGAGCTGGAAATCCTCGCCCTGTACAACCTGGACAATCATCAGGAGGGCCTAAAGGTGCATAACAACGCTTCATTCAAGGCGCAGGGCGCCATCACCCGTCTTCACGAAAAAGGCCTGGTGAGCCAAGCCGACGGCGGCTACCTGACCAGCCTGGGCATCGATGCCGCCGAGCATGCACAGGCGCTGCTGACCATTCTATCGACCCGCCAGACCACCTCCGCTTGATCCAAGCCGCCCGCTGGCCGCCCTTCAGGGAAAGGCGCGGCGGGCGATATAGCGTCAAAGGCACTGCACTGGCGAGCCTACCGCTGATAGGCTTGCCGCATCTGCAGTAGAGTTCGAGCATGACGCGCACGCAGGAAATACGCCCCGATATCGATGACGGCATCGACCGCAAGGTGCTGACGCAACTGCGCGCGCGCTTTCTGCAGATCAATCAGGGTCGCCTGCAGCGGGCCATGGAAGCGCTGTCCACGCGGCAACAACTGGTCCTCAAGCTGTTGCCGCTGCTGCTGCACGTCAATCATCCACTGCTGCCCGGCTATGTCTCGGCCAGCACACCGGCCGGTCTCAGCGGCTTCGAACCGGATGATGCCAGCCTCGCTGAAGTCCAGCGGCTGACCCGTTCCTTCGTTTATAAACCGCGCCGTGGCCAGGGCGCGGCGCCGTTGCATGGACTGTTTCTGATGGGCAGCCTGGGCACCGTGGCACAGGCCGAACAGAGCGATATGGACCTGTGGCTATGCCATTCGCCCAACCTCACGGCGCAGGAACTGCAGGACCTGCGCAAGAAGTGCGATCAGCTGGAAAGCTGGGCCGCCACCCAGGGCGCCGAGGTGCATGTCTTTCTGGTCGACCCGCAGCGCTTCACCCAGGGTGCGCGCGAGGCGCAACTGAGCTCCGACGACTGCGGTACCACTCAGCATTATCTGCTGCTCGACGAGTTCTACCGCACGGCCATCTGGCTCGGCGGTCGTACGCCGCTCTGGTGGCTGGTGCCGGTCTACGAGGAAGCGCGCTACCACGACTACTGCCGCACCCTGCTGAGCAAACGCTTCGTTCGTGCCGAGGACGTACTCGACCTCGGCAACCTGGCGCATATCCCACCGGAAGAGTTCATCGGCGCCGGCATGTGGCAGCTGTACAAGGGCATCGAGTCGCCCTACAAATCGGTACTCAAACTTTTGCTCACCGAGGTCTACGCCAGCGAGCATCCCAAGGTCGAGTGCCTGGCGCTGCGTTTCAAGCGGGCGGTGTTCGAAGGCCGCCTGGACCTCGACGAACTCGACCCCTACATCGTCGTCTACCGTCGCCTGGAAGAGTATCTGAGCGCGCGTGGCGATCAGGAAAGGCTGGAGCTGATTCGCCGCTGCCTGTACCTGAAGGTCAACAAGAAGGTCAGCCGTCCACCGACACGCGGCCGCGCAAAAAGCTGGCAACGCCTGCTGCTCGAGCGCCTGACGGCGGAATGGGGCTGGCAGAGCCGCCAGCTCAACGTGCTCGACAGTCGCAGCCAGTGGAAGGTGCGCCAGGTCGCCGCCGAGCGCCGCGTGCTGGTCAACGAGCTGACCTACAGCTACCGCTTTCTCTCGCAGTTCGCCCGCAGTGCCGAGGCCGGCAGTTCGTTGAACACCCGTGACCTCAACGTGCTGGGCCGGCGCCTGTATGCAGCCTTCGAGCGCAAGGCTGGCAAGGTGGAGTTCATCAACCCCGGCATCGCCCCGGACCTGGCTGAAGACACCCTGACCCTGGTCCAGCACCCCAGTCCCGAGGTACCCAACGAATACCAGTGGGCGCTGTTCAACGGCAGTCTGGGCGCCCAGGAGTGGAGCGACTTCGCCCCTCTGAAGCGCTCGCGCGAACTGATCGAACTGCTCGCCTGGTGCCATCGCAATGGCGTCATCGACAGCAGCACGCGCCTGTCGCTGCATCCGGGCAGCAGCGACCTGACCGATTTCGAACTGTCCAACCTGATCGGCAGCCTGCAACAAAGCTTCCCCTTGCCGCAGCCCAGCGTCGAAGAAGCCGCCCTGCTGCGCGCCAGCATCCCCAGCCAGGTGCTGTTGCTGGTCAATGTCGGGGTCGACCCGCTCAAGCAGCACAGCCAGATGAATGTACACATGACCACCGGGCGCACCGATGCGCTGGGCTATTCAGGGGTACGCGAGAACCTGGTACTGACCCTCGATCAGGTGGTGCTCAACAGCTGGAACGAACTGCAGGTCAGCCGCCATGACGGCACCGATGCTCTGCTCGACTGCCTGCGCGACCTGCTCAACAGCTTGCCGATCGGCGGCCCGCAACCCCAGGTACAGGTGCGCTGCTACTGCCGTAATCGTGCGCAACCGATCGCAGAACGCGTCGACGAGCTGCTGCGCGACCTGCTCAATACCTATGCCGAAGGTCGCCAGTCACGCTATCTGGTGCAGGTACGCCAGCATTACCACGTGTTGCAGCTGACACCCGGCCAGGTCAGTCACGCTGCGCTGGGTGATCTGCCGGCACTGCTGGAGCACCTCGGCGCGGAGCAGGAGCTTTACAGTCCCCTGCATCTGGACCGCCATGCCCTCGATGGCGACGACCTCGCACTGATCCTGCCCATGGGCCGCCCGCAGTGCATACAGGTGTTCTACCGCCTGCACGAAACCAACGGCGAAGCGGAGCTGACCCTGCTCGATGAACGCAACGCGCTCTGGCGTCGGCGCCTGCCATTTCGTGATGAGCAGAGCCTCCTGACACCGATCCATCGCTTCCTGCAGTCATTGCTGTATCGGCGCAATGCCATGCTGCCGCTGGATGGCGCCGACAACCAGCCGCCCCTGGAAATTCTCTACTATCAACTGCTACCAGCGGCACCATTACGCGCTCAGCGCCTCGAGCGCAGACCGGCGCCCGAGGCGCAGGTCAGCCATCCGTTCTACGATGTGCAGGCCATCGTCGAGCCAGGCGACGGTCGCCAGCGCCATGTCACCCTGTACTGCAACCATCGCGAGTTTTCCGAGCTGGAGTACGGCCGCGAGCTGTATCGCGCCGTGGCGCAACACATCCTCTCTCAGCGTGCCGGCGGCGAGCGCTATCCCTGCTACATCACCGACCTGGATCTGTCCGCCCTGCTGGCCGGACAACAGGCACAGACCGTGCACTACCTGCGCTACAAGAGCGAACTGGAGAATGCACTGAACGCGGCGCTGCAGCAGGCCTAGTATCGCGACATGGATGTTCTGCGGCTGTCCGCGGGGCACCACGCAGGAGGGGCAAACCCGCGATTGGTGCACTGGTCCAACAGCGGGTTCCTGTGAAAAAAGGCGCAAAGCTGCGCCCTCGAGGCTTAGCGGTCGTATTCGCCGGCTGCTTCCGGCTGATACTCGACGGCCAGCAAGGTCAGCTTGAGCTGCTTGCCGCCCGGCGCGGGCCAGTCGATATGCTGACCGACGGACAGACCGAGCAAGGCGCTGCCGACTGGCGCGAGGATGCTGACCTTACCTTCGCCGCCAGCATCCTGCGGATAAACCAGGGTCAGGTGATAGTCCTTGCCGCTGCTCTCCTCGCGGCAGTGCACGCGCGAGTTCATGGTCACCACACCGGCCGGCACCTCGTCGTGCCCCACCACGTCGGCACGATCCAGCTCGGCCTGCAGCGCTGCCGCGCCAGGACCGAACTCGTCCAGGCTGTCGAGCAGGCGCTCCAGACGCTGCAGATCGAGGCGAGTAATGGTGATGGTCGTTGTGCTGTTCATGATGCCGGGCGGACTCCTTGCGTAAACCATAAAAAAGCAAAACCCCGCCCGAAGGCGGGGTTCAGCTGAATGTCTGTCGACCCTAACACAGCCGGATAAATAAACAAGACCGCCGGGTCAGTGCGCCCGTTTGCGCTCGCGCAACCGCTGCTCGGCGGCCTGGCAGATCAAGCGCCTTCGCGCGTTATCGGCTGCGCCCCAGTCGAGAATCTCCTGCAGGGTACGACCACAACCGAGGCACTGCTCATGCTCGTCGAGGCAACACTGGCGCCGACACGGCGAATCCAGCGGCTTGTGCGCGGGGTCAGAGCTCATCGAACTCCAGCTCGGCGCCCGACTGCTCGAGGGTGATGCGCACCAGCATTTCACCGAGCTGCTCGTCGCTGGTGTCGCAGATCCAACGGCCATCGGCCTCGTCGTAATCGAAGTGGAAACCACCGGAGCGCGCCGCCAGCCACAGCTGACGAATCGGTTCCTGGCGGCTGAAGATCAGCTGACTGCCATTGTCGAAACGTACCGTCAGCACACCGGCGCTGTTTTCCAGATCGACGTCCAGACCACTGTCGTCGAAGATGTCCTCCACCGCTTGCTGGGTGGCATCGACCAGGTCGTGAAAGCGGGCTTCGCTCAGGCTCATCGGGGTGTCCTCACAAGGTGCAGCGACTGCAGAAAAATTAGACGAAAACGCAAGACCAGAGTAGCGGCCTAGGCGCAAAGGTGGCGACGGTACTCGCCCGGACTCATTCCCGTCCAGCGACGAAATGCGCGCGCCAACGAACCCGACTCACTGAAGCCGACCAGAAAGGCGATTTCTGCCAGCTCCAGCGCGGGGTCACGCAGGTAGTGCAACACCAGTTGCTGGCGGGTTTCATCGACCAACTGGCTGAACGACAGCCCGCCCTCACGCAAGCGCCGCTGCAGGGTCCTGGGGCTCAGCGCCAGGGTAGCGGCAATGGCCTCCAGATCAGGCCCCTGTTCCGGCAACTGGCGCGCCAGCTCCAGGCGAGCCTGATCGAGCACGCTGTTGCCCTGATTGAGTTCGGCCAACAGGCGATCGGCGTAGGCATCGAACATGCCACGCACCTGAGCATCGGCCTGGTTCAGCGGCACCGCGAGCAAACGTTTGGGAAAGATCAGGGCATTGTCGGGTTGATCGAACAGCACCGGGCAGCGAAAGATGCGCGCGTGCTCAGAGGTATCCGCCGGCGCCGGATGCTGGAAGCGCACCTCGGTCGGCGCGATGTCCAGACCGCTGATCCAGCGTCCGAAACTGACCCAGCCGGCCAGGGTTTCTTCACTCAGCTGGCGCTGCTGCTGCGCCAGCAACGGCTGCCAGCTGTGGGCGACCAGTGGCTCGCTGTCGGGCCGAGCGGGCTCGTCGTCAAGCACGACCTGTCCCAGATTGCCAACCAGCGAGGCATAGCGCGCCTGGCGGTGCAGCGCGTCGGCCAGGGTTGCGCAGCTCATGATCAGGTAACCGAGCACGCCGTAATAACCCGGCCGTACCGATTCCCCCAGATGCAGGCCCAGATCCGGGTCGCCGGTCAGGCGCACGCCCTCGCCCAGCAGCGTCAGATAAGCACTGGCCGCGATGCGCTGATCGCGCTGGCTCAGAGCTTCAGGGCCGAGCTGGGCATGGGCAAGCAACGCCTCGGGGGCGACCCCCTGGCGCTGCAGGTGTTCGACCAGCCCTTGCAGGTAGGCCACAGAGACCGAGCCGGCCAGAATCGCAGGATTGTCCATCGGGGCTCCTCGTTACTCGCCGCATGCTAACCCAAGCCGGCACGATTGCCTCCGATGGACGCACGCAAATCGAGCCGGCGCCCCGCCAGGCGGGCGCCGGGCGCATAGGCAAGGTGGCAGGGGGTCGGTATACTCCGGCGCAATTCACGCTTATTTCAAGGACTGCCCCATGAAGCGACTGACCCTCGCGCTCCTCGCCGCCGTTTGCCTGCTGGCCGGCTGCGGTCAGAAAGGCCCGCTGTACCTGCCGGGCGACGACAACGCCGGCAACAGCCGAGACCGTTTCGAACTCTGACAGGAGCTGCACCATGGAAGCCTTCAACTACCGCGACGGCGAGCTGTTCGCGGAAGGCGTTGCCTTGTCTGCGCTGGCGCAGCGCTTCGGCACGCCCACCTATGTCTATTCCCGCGCCCATATCGAGGGGCAGTATCGCGCCTATGCCGATGCCCTGGCCGGCATGCCGCACCTGGTCTGCTTCGCAGTCAAGGCCAACTCCAATATCGGCGTATTGAACGTGCTGGCGCGCCTCGGTGCCGGCTTCGACATCGTTTCCAGCGGTGAGCTGGAGCGCGTGCTGGCCGCCGGTGGCGAGCCGAGCCGCATCGTCTTCTCCGGCGTTGGCAAGAGCCGCGACGACATGCGCCGCGCGCTGGAAGTCGGCGTGCACTGTTTCAACGTCGAATCCAGCGTCGAACTGGAGCGCCTGCAGAAGGTCGCCGCCGAGCTGGGCGTCAAGGCGCCCGTCTCGCTGCGCGTCAACCCGGACGTGGACGCCGGTACCCATCCGTACATTTCCACCGGCCTCAAGGAAAACAAGTTCGGCATCGACATCGAGCAGGCGGAAGCGGTCTACGCCCGCGCCGCCGAACTGCCGAACCTGGAAGTGATCGGCGTCGATTGCCATATCGGCTCGCAGCTGACCACCCTCGAGCCCTTCCTCGATGCCCTGGATCGCCTGTTGCTGCTGATCGACAAGCTGGCCGCGCGCGGCATCACCATCAAGCATCTGGATCTCGGCGGCGGCCTCGGCGTGCAGTACCGCGACGAGCAACCGCCGCTGGCCGGCGACTACATCACCGCCGTGCGCAAGCGCCTGCAAGGCCGTGACCTGGGCCTGGTGTTCGAGCCGGGCCGCTTCATCGTCGCCAACGCCGGCGTGCTGCTGACTCAGGTGGAATACCTCAAGCACACCGAGCACAAGGACTTTGCCATCGTCGATGCGGCGATGAACGACCTGATCCGCCCCGCCCTCTATCAGGCGTGGATGGAGGTGTCGCCGGTGCAGCCGCGTGAAGGCGAGTCGCGCAACTACGACCTGGTCGGGCCGATCTGCGAGACTGGTGACTTCCTGGCCAAGGATCGTCAACTGGTGCTGGCCGAAGGCGATCTGCTTGCCGTGCGCTCGGCCGGTGCCTACGGCTTCGTCATGAGCTCCAACTACAACACCCGCGGCCGCGCCGCCGAGGTGCTGGTAGATGGCGAGCAGGCTTACGAGGTGCGTCGTCGCGAGACCGTCCAAGAGCTCTATGCCGGCGAAAGCCTGCTGCCGGCCTGAGGGCGACGTCATGCTATTGCGCTTTACCAAGATGCACGGCCTGGGCAATGACTTCATGGTCCTCGACCTGATCAGTCAGCACGCTCACGTGCAACCCAAACATGCCAAGCAATGGGGCGACCGCCACATCGGTGTCGGCTTCGACCAACTGCTGATCGTCGAGCCGCCGAGCCACCCGGATGTCGACTTCCGTTACCGCATCTTCAATTCCGACGGTTCGGAAGTGGAGCAGTGCGGCAACGGCGCACGTTGCTTCGCCCGCTTCGTACTGGACAAGCGCCTGACCACCAAGAAGGTCATTCGCGTCGAGACCAAGAGCGGCATCATCGAGCTGCGCGTGCAGAACGACGGCCAAGTCTGCGTCAACATGGGCGCACCGCGCCTGGAGCCGGCACAGGTGCCATTCCAGGCCGAGCAGGCGGCGCTGACCTATCGCGTCGATGTCGAGGGCCAGAGCGTCGAGCTGGCTGCGCTGTCGATGGGCAACCCGCATGCCGTGCTGCGCGTCGACGACGTCGACAGCGCACCCGTGCACGAGCTGGGGCCGAAGCTGGAACACCATCCACGCTTCCCGCAGCGGGTCAATGTCGGCTTCCTGCAGATACAGGATCGCAAACGTGCACGCCTGCGCGTGTGGGAGCGTGGTGCCGGCGAAACCCTGGCCTGCGGCACCGGCGCCTGCGCGGCGGCCGTCACGGCAATTCGCCAGGGCTGGATGGATTCGCCCGTGCAACTGGAACTGCCAGGCGGCAAACTGTCCATCGAATGGGCAGGCGAAGGTCAGCCGGTTATGATGACCGGGCCCGCTGCCCGCGTATACGAAGGACAGGTTCGCCTATGACCGACCAGCAGGATTCGCCCAAACCGCTCGATTCGGAAACGGTCGCGGCCTATTTGCGCCTGCACCCGGAGTTCTTCATCGACCATGAAGAACTGATTCCCGAGTTGCGCATTCCGCACCAGCCCGGCAACGCCGTGTCGCTGGTCGAACGCCAGGTCAAGCTGCTGCGCGAGCGCAACATCGAGATGCGCCATCGCCTCGGCCAACTGATGGACGTGGCGCGCGACAACGACCGCCTGTTCGACAAGACCCGTCGCCTCGTGCTGGACCTGCTCGATGCCGGCAGCCTCGAGGAAGTGGTCGGCGTGGTCGAAGACAGCCTGCGCCATGAATTCCAGGTGCCCTTCGTTGGCCTGATCCTGTTCAGCGACAACAAGCTGCCGGTCGGTCGCTCGGTCAGCTCGGCCGAGGCGCATCAACAGGTCGGCGGCCTGCTCAGCGGCGGGAAGACCATCTGCGGCGTATTGCGCCCGCACGAGCTGGAGTTTCTCTTCGGCAAGGAAGACGCACCGCAAGTCGGCTCCGCCGCCGTGGTCAGCCTCAACCATCAGGGCCTGCATGGCATTCTCGCCATCGGCAGCGCCGACCCGCAGCACTACAAGAGTTCGCTCGGTACCTTGTTCCTCGGCTACATCGCCGAAGTACTGGCACGTGTCGTGCCCGGTTTCTCTACACCGCTGCGTTCGGTACGCTAGGTCGTGTAGGGTGGATGGCGAAGCTCATCCACCTTCGGCCCGTTCGGAACCCGACACGTGACACTTGAAGCCCATCTCGACGCCTACATCGAGCACCTGCGCCGCGAGCGCCAGGTGTCGACGCATACCCTCGACGGCTATCGGCGCGACCTCAGCAAGGTGCGGGCATTCTGCGAAGCCGAAGGCCTGAGCGACTGGGCCGGGCTGGATACACGCAACCTGCGCCGCCTGGTCGCCCGCCTGCATCAGCAGGGTCTGGCAAGCCGCAGCCTGGCGCGCCTGCTTTCGGCCACCCGCGGCCTCTATCAATATCTGTTGCGTGAAGGCCTGTGTCGTCACGATCCGGCGACTGGCCTGAGCCCGCCAAAACGCGAGCGCCGCCTTCCCCGCACCCTGGACGCCGACCGCAGCGCGCAACTGCTCGACGGCGCGGTGGAGGACGACTTCATCGCCCGCCGCGATCAGGCCATGCTCGAGCTGTTCTATTCCTCGGGCCTGCGTCTGTCCGAACTGGTCGGGCTCGATCTCGACGGCCTGGACCTGCCAGCCGGCCTGGTGCGCGTACGCGGCAAGGGCAACAAGGTGCGCGAGCTGCCGGTCGGCAGCATGGCGCGACAGGCGCTGGAGCAGTGGTTGCCGCTGCGCAAGCAGGCCAACCCTAGCGATGGCGCGGTATTCATCAGCCAACAGGGCCGTCGCCTGGGGCCTCGTGCCGTGCAACTGCGCGTGCGCCAGGCCGGCGTGCGCGAGCTGGGCCAACACCTGCATCCACACATGCTGCGCCACAGTTTCGCCAGTCATATGCTGGAGTCTTCGCAGGATCTGCGCGCGGTGCAGGAGTTGCTCGGTCACGCCGATATCGCCACCACTCAGATCTATACCCACCTGGACTTCCAGCACCTGGCCAACGTCTACGACCAGGCCCATCCACGTGCCAAGCGCAAAGGCGGTTCCGAATGAGCATTGAACTGATCACCTTCGACCTCGACGACACCCTGTGGGACGTCACCCCGGTGATGCAGGATGCCGAAGCCGCCCTGCGTAATTGGCTGGCCCTGCATGCGCCGCGCCTGGGCGCGGTGCCGGTCGAGCATCTGTGGGCGGTACGCAGCCGTCTGCTCGACGCCGACCCGATGCTCAAGCATCGCCTCAGCGAGCTGCGCCGGCGCATTCTGTTTCACGCCCTGGAGGACGCCGGCTACCCGCACAGCGAAGCGCAGTCGCTGGCCGAATCGGGATTCCAGGTCTTTCTCAGCGCCCGCCATCAGGTCGAACTGTTCACCGAGGTACACCCGACGCTGGAGGCCTTGGCCGAGCGCTTCATGCTCGGTGTGATCACCAATGGCAATGCCGACGTGCGTCGCCTGGGCCTGTCGGATTACTTCCAGTTCGCCTTGTGTGCAGAAGAACTGGGCATCGGCAAACCTGACCCGAAACCCTTTCGTGAAGCCCTCAGCCGCGCAGGTGGTGTGGCGGCCGAGCGCGCCGTGCACATCGGCGATCACCCCAGCGACGACATTGCCGGTGCTCAGGCCGCCGGCATGCGCGCGATCTGGTTCAACCCGCAAGGGCGAGCCTGGGAAGGTGAAACCACGCCGGACGCGCAGATCGCCAGCCTGGCCGAGTTGCCAGCACTGCTTTCCAGCTGGACGCGTTAATGCCGCCCCCCTTGTAGGAGCCCGCTTGCGGGCGATAAGGACGTCGGCAAGTGGATCGCCCGCAAGCGGGCTCCTACGAGATGCCGGCGCGGGCATACTGCGCCCCCCCTTGATCTGCACCGCCGCGGATTGCCGCCAGGGATGGCGGACACAAAAAACCCGCCACATGGGCGGGTTCTCGCAGCGAGCCGTCCTCAGATGGGGCGGCTGCCGTATTTGCTGTCGGGCTTCTTGGGTGGGTCGGCGACCACGTTGGGCTCCACCTCCTGCACCTTGCCACCACGGGAGAGAAACTCTTCCATGGCACGCGCCAGGGCATCACGCTCCTTCTGCTTGGCTTCGATGCTGGGCAACTCATCGACTTCAACGGCTTTGGCCTTGCTCTTCTTGCCGCTGGCTACGACCGCACCATCGCCTTCATCGTCGCCGCTGTCGCCGTCGTCGGCAGCAGCCAGCTCCTCGCCATCGTCCTCGTCAGCCCCTTCCAGGTCGTCTTGTTCCAGGTCTTCGTCGCTCATGTTCAACCTCATGACTTGCGAAAAGCAGATTAGTTATAGCCCAGTCGCACGATGTGCACCGCACGACCGGAAAAAATTCAAATAGCCTCGCCATGCAAGGTCGCCACCACTCGCCGAACACCGCCATGATCGCGATGCTCACCGAGGTAGATCCCCTGCCAGGTCCCAAGCACCAGCTGTCCATGCTGTATCGGCAGCTGTAGCTGAAAGCCCAGCAGACTGCCCTTAAAGTGCGCCGGCAGATCATCCGGCCCTTCGTAATCGTGCTCGTAGCCCGCCTCACCCTGCGGCACCAGACGATTGAAGAAGCGCTCGAAATCGCGGCGTACCGCGGGGTCGGCGTTCTCGTTGACCGTCAGCGATGCCGAGGTGTGCTGCAACCACAGATGCAACAGACCGACACGTACCTGCGCCAGTTCCGGCAATGCTGCCAGCACCTCTTCGGTCACCAGATGAAAACCGCGCTCACGCGGACGCAGGCTGATGATGCGTTGCTGCCACATGCCGTTCTCACTCTCGATGGCTCCAGCGCGCGCATTCTAGCGTGCTGCCAGAAAAAACAAAGGGCGCCCGAAGGCGCCCTTTGCGATTTACCGGAGGATCACTTGTTGGTGAATTCCGGGTAGGCCTCCATACCGCACTCGGCGATATCGACACCTTCGTATTCTTCTTCTTCGCTGACGCGCAGACCGATCACCGCCTTGATGATGCTCCACACGATCAGGCTGGCGATGAAGACCCAGGCGAAGATGCTGCCGATACCCAGCAACTGAGCACCCAGCGAAGCATCGCTGTTGGTCAGGCAGACAGCCAGCAGACCCCAGATACCGACCACACCGTGCACGGAGATGGCACCAACCGGATCGTCGATCTTCAGCTTGTCCAGACCGAGGATGGCGAACACCACCAGCACACCACCCACGCCGCCGATCAGAGTCGCCTGCAGGCCGCTCGGAGTCAGCGGTTCGGCAGTGATGGCCACCAGACCAGCCAGAGCACCGTTGAGCGCCATGGTCAGGTCAGCCTTGCCGAACAGGATGCGGGCAACGATCAGCGCGGCAATCAGGCCACCGGCGGCTGCCATGTTGGTGTTGACGAACACCTGAGCGACGGCGTTGGCATCTTCGATGGTGCTCATCTTCAGCTGCGAGCCGCCGTTGAAGCCGAACCAGCCCATCCACAGGATGAAGGTGCCGAGCGTCGCCAGCGGCAGGTTGGCACCTGGGATGGCGTTGACCTGGCCATTGGCGCCGTATTTGCCTTTGCGTGCACCGAGCAGCAGGACACCCGCCAGAGCAGCGGTGGCACCGGCCATGTGAACCACGCCGGAACCTGCGAAGTCGAGGAAGCCCGCTTCGTTGAGGAAGCCCGAGCCCCATTTCCAGAAGCCCTGAACCGGGTAGATGAAGCCGGTCATGACCACGGCGAACGCCAGGAATGCCCAGAGCTTCATGCGCTCGGCAACAGCACCGGAAACGATCGACATGCAGGTCGCGGCGAACACCACCTGGAAGAAGAAGTCCGAACGGGCCGAGTAGTAAGGTGCATCGTCGCCACCGGCAAGTACCGAGTCGACGCTGTTTTCGTCACCGATCAGGAAACCCAGGCTCGGCAGGATGCCGCCTTCCGGGCTGGAGTACATGATGTGATAGCCGATCACCAGATACATGACGCTGGCAACGGCATAGAGCGCCACGTTCTTGGTCAGGATCTCGGTGGTGTTCTTGGCACGCACCAGGCCGGATTCGAGCATGGCAAAACCCGCTGCCATCCACATCACCAGGGCACCACAGATCAGAAAGTAGAAGGTATCGAAGCCGTACTGCAATGCAGTCAATGCTGTGTTATCCATTTTTCACCTCTTGCCGGCGCTTTTGTTGTGCGCTGTTCGGTTGAAACGTCCAGGTTGGCTCAGGACGCGTTCCGCATGCTTTACAGGTCGTTGCCACGCTCGTACTGGATCACCGGAACCCCTGCGCCATGAGGCGACCAGGCATTCCCATCACTAGGCCAAGCGCAAGACCTCAAGAGGGTCTGGCACAGCAGAGCGGCGAAGGCATCGCCAGCTCCGGCTTTGGCCCTCGAAAACAGCGTAAAGCCAGAATTCGAGGACAAAAGGGCTCCTAGCCCTGCGAAAGTTCGCAGAGTCATGGGTTTACTCCTGGGGCGTGGGGTTCGGAGGCTTGTTAGATCGCGTCGGTATCGGTTTCGCCGGTACGGATACGAATCGCCTGTTCCAGGTTGACTACGAAAATTTTGCCGTCGCCGATCTTGCCGGTGTTGGCAGCCTTGGTGATGGCCTCGATCACGCGATCGAGCTGATCGTCAGCGATGGCCACGTCGATCTTCACCTTGGGCAGGAAATCGACCACATACTCGGCACCGCGATACAGCTCGGTATGGCCTTTCTGGCGGCCGAAGCCCTTGACTTCGGTGACGGTAATGCCCTGCACGCCGATCTCCGACAGCGACTCGCGCACGTCGTCCAGCTTGAACGGCTTGATGATGGCAGTGACTAGCTTCATGAAACTTTCTCCCGTGTAAGGTGGACTTGCCCCAGGAATTGCGAACCCGACTCAAGTCTAAGCGCAGTGTCTGGCTTTTGTAATGCACCGACCGCTCCAGCCTGGCGTGGTCGATACCCACCAACCGCTCCCGACGAAACACTCCCCCGCTTCGCCTGCAGCACCAGAACTGCATCGGTGCATGCGTCGCTGGGGTCTAAGCAGAAAGCTTGCCAGCTCACGCAAAAGCACTATCTATCAGGCCTTTAACAGCTTCCAGCCACAGTGACCGGTCATTCATGTCGAATGCGAAGCACTAATTTGGTGCATTGATACATTCCATGATGCTCAAAATCGTGCAGTCGCCGCTCAGCCGCCCTGCACCTACCTGCGTGCTACACTGCCGACCGTCTGTTTATGGAACCTGATCATGCTGCCGCCGAAAGCCTTGCTCGATACTCTCAGTAGCCACGCCTCGCGTCTTTTCAGCGGCGACAGCCCGCTGCCGCGCGCCGAACTGGAAGCTCAGTTCAAAGCCCTGCTGCAGAGCGGTTTCAGCAAGCTCGATCTGGTCAGCCGTGATGAATTCGACAGCCAGATGGTGGTCCTGGCCCGCACCCGCGCTCGCCTCGAGGCGCTGGAAGCCAAGGTCGCCGAACTGGAAGCCAAGCTGAACCCGCCCGCCGACTGAACCGACGGAACATTGAGAGCACAGGCGACGGCGGTTTAACCCCTTGTCGCCAATGCAGAGTGTTTTCAATGGCCGCCCAGGCGGGCCTGATCAAGGAGTGATCATGTCCCTGGCCATCGTCCACAGCCGCGCCCAGGTCGGCGTCGAAGCACCGGCCGTCACCGTCGAAGCACACCTGGCCAATGGCCTGCCCTCCCTGACGCTGGTGGGGCTGCCGGAAACTGCGGTCAAGGAGAGCAAGGATCGCGTACGCAGCGCCATTCTCAACGCCGCGTTCGAGTTTCCCAGTAAACGCATTACCTTGAATCTGGCGCCCGCCGACCTGCCCAAGGATGGCGGCCGCTTCGATCTCGCCATCGCCCTGGGGATTCTCGCGGCCAGCGGCCAGGTACCGGCTCACTCTCTGGATGAGTGCGAATGCCTGGGCGAACTGGCGCTGTCCGGAGCGGTGCGCCCTGTGCAGGGCGTATTGCCGGCCGCCCTCGCCGCGCGCGCAGCCGGGCGCACCCTCTTGGTGCCACAGGCCAATGCCGAAGAAGCCAGCCTGGCATCGGGGCTGAAGGTCATCGCCGTCGAACATCTGCTGCAGATCGCCGCGCACCTCAACGGCAGCGCACCACTCGAACCCTACGCCGCCCAGGGTCTGCTCAGGCAGAGCCTGCCCTACCCGGATCTGGCCGAAGTGCAGGGCCAGTTGGCCGCCAAGCGTGCATTGCTGGTGGCCGCCGCTGGATCGCATAACTTGCTGCTCAGCGGCCCACCCGGTACCGGCAAGACGCTGCTGGCCAGCCGCCTGCCCGGTTTGCTGCCGCCGCTGGACGAGAGCGAGGCGCTGCAGGTTGCCGCAATCCATTCAGTAGCCAGCCATCTGCCGTTGCAGCACTGGCCGCAGCGCCCCTTTCGCACGCCGCACCACAGCGCCTCCGGGCCGGCATTGGTGGGAGGTGGCAGTCGCCCGCAGCCTGGCGAAATAACCTTGGCCCATATGGGAATCCTGTTCCTCGATGAGCTGCCGGAATTCGATAGGAAAGTGCTGGAGGTGCTGCGAGAACCGCTGGAAAGCGGCCACATCGTCATTGCCCGGGCACGCGACAAGGTACGCTTTCCCGCGCGTTTTCAGCTCGTTGCCGCCATGAATCCCTGTCCTTGTGGTTACCTGGGCGACCCGAGCAACCGCTGTCGCTGCACACCGGAGCAGATCCAGCGCTACCGCGCCAAGCTGTCCGGGCCATTGCTCGATCGCATCGACCTGCACCTGACGGTCGCCCGCGAAACGACGATATTGAACGCCGCACCGCAGCATGGCGAAAGCACCGCACAAGCAGCAGCGAAGGTCGCCCGGGCTCGTGAGCGACAACTGCAACGCCAAGGGGTGGCCAATGCCTTTCTCGATTTGCCCGGCCTGCGTCAGCACTGTGCATTGAGCAGCGCGGATCGTCAGTGGCTGGAAAGTGCCTGCGAACGTCTCGGCCTGTCGCTACGCGCCGCGCACCGTGTGCTCAAGGTAGCGCGCACGCTGGCTGATCTGGCGGATCAGCAGCAGATTGACCGCGCTCATCTGGCCGAAGCACTGCAGTATCGCCCCGCTGCAGGATGAATCAGCGGAAGCGCTCGACTTCCTGACGCAACTGGGCGGCTAGGCGATCCAGCTCGCGCGCGGTATCGGCCAGGTTGGCCACCACTTCACGCTGCTCGCCATTGGTTTGGGCGATGCTCTGCAGGTTGGCGCTGAGCACGGTCGCGGTGCTGCTCTGCTCGCTGGTAGCGGTGGTTATGGCGGCGAATTGCTCGCCGGCCTCGGCGCTCTGCTCACTGATTTGCGCCAGTGCCGCCGCCACCTTGGCGTTACGTTCCAGGCCATCCTGCATCAGCTGTCGGCCGTGCTCCATGGTGGCGATAGCGCTGCTGGTCTCGCTCTGGATGCTGCCGATCATCGTGGAAATCTCGTTGGTCGCCTCGCGGGTACGCCCGGCCAGATTGCGCACTTCGTCGGCGACGACGGCAAAACCGCGGCCCTGCTCGCCGGCCCGCGCTGCTTCGATGGCAGCGTTGAGCGCCAGCAGGTTGGTCTGGTCGGCGATCGCGGTGATGACGCTGACGATACCGCCGATCTCCTGGGAGCGCTGGCCGAGGCCGTTGATCGCCTTGGAGGTTTGCTCAAGTGCTTCGGCGATCTGCACCAGCGCTTCGGAAGCCTGATCCATCGAGGTACGCCCGATACGGGTCTGTTGGGCGTTGCCGCTGGCCAGTCGCTCGGTGCTGCGCATGTTGTCGGCGATGTTCTGCGAGGTGGCACTGAACTCCTCCACCGCGCCGGCCATGCTGCTGATCTCGCCGGATTGCTGATCGATCCCCTGATAGGCATCGCGCGATAGCGTGGACATTGCCTGCGAGCGAGCGCTGACATCCTGAGCAGCGCTGCGAATACCCGCCACCATGCTCGCCAGCGCTTCGCCCATACGATTGAAGCTGCGCGCCAGCTCGCCGATTTCGTCATCGCTGGATTGCGCCATACGCGCGCCAAGATCACCGGCGCCAAGCGCCTGTGCCTGCTGTACCAGGTCGCCCAACGGGCGCAGTTTGCGGCGCAGCAGCCAGACCACGGCAATGACCGCCAGCAGCAGCGTCAGTGCGCTGCCGATGGCCAACTGGGTACCGACACGCCAGGTGACAGCCTGGATTTCCTCGCGCGGCATGCTCGCCAGCACCATCCAGGGTCCGCCGGCAAAGGGCATGGCGACGCTGTAGAACTCATTCTGGCCATCGTTCCAGAAACCGCCGTCCCCCGAGTGAGCGATCAGCTCGCCGAGGGCTGCCGGTAGTGTATCTAGAGCGCCAGTGCCAGCGGGCTTGACCAGCCACTTACCCTGCTCGTCGAGCAGGGCAAGTGAGCCCGTTTCGCCAATCCGAAATTCGCTCAGTTTTTTGAACTGCAGCTTCTGCGCATCGGTGTAGTCGAAGCCGACGAACAACACGGCAATGACCTGTCCACTGCCATCACGCACGGGGGTGTACTGGGTCATGTAGTTGCGGTCGAAGAGCAAAGCCCGGCCCACGTAATTCTGCCCGGCCAGCAGGCGCTGATAGGCCGGGTGCTGATGATCAAGCGCCGTTCCCAGAGCACGAGTGCCATCCTGCTTGGTCAGCGAGGTGGTGATGCGGATGAATTCGCTACCGTCACGCACGAATACCGTGGCCACACCCGCAGTCATGCGCGTGAAGTCATCGACCTCGGTGAACTCGTTGTTCAAGCGCGTAGTCCCCAGGTAAAGCGCAGGTGTCTGCAGGCTGCCGACGCTCACACGCTCTTCACTGCGCACCTGCAAGCCACTGCTGAAGCGCTGCTCGAAGAGTCCGGCCAGACGCTGCGTGCTCTCACGCAGGCTGCCGTGGAAGGTTTCGAGCTGGTCGGCCAGCAGCCCCGCCTCGCTGCCCAGGTGCTTTTCGCGAGTGACCAGATTGGCCTCGTTGAGTGAACGCAGGGCAAACAGGGTGCTGACGCTGATCAGCAGCACCAGCACCAAAGCCAGCATGGCAGCCAGTTGCAGGGCTATACGAGAGCGAGGAGGATTCATGAGGGCTCCAGGTGTGCGCCCATGAGCATATGGGCAGATAACTCAGACAATTTCGGCACCACCCAGTCGTCATATGACTCGGCGAAAAGGCGCGAGGATACTTGAGCATTCAGCTCGGTCAATATCAAAGCGCCATACGGTCGTCATTTATTATCAAAACAGCGCTACAGAGCGATGGCTGATAGGTTTTATCGATTACTCAATAGATGATGGCACTCATGCCTACAGAGAGCAGCCTGACCACACTACAGTCGACCTGCCCGGTCTTTGATGGCCGTCAGAGTCCTGAGCGCTGGCCATGATCGTTCAGCGCAAACGCTCGACCTCGGGCAGTGCCAGCGCGGCGACCTCCGCCAGCAAGTAGTCACGCAAACGCTGCAGACGTGCCTGCGCACGATGTCCACGCGGCCAAACCATATAGTAGCTGTCACCACTGAATACCGCCGTCGGCCAGGGCACACCGAGCCGGCCGGCGTTCACGTCCTCGGCCACCATCAGCAGATCACCGATGGACACGCCATAGCCGCGCGCCGCCGCAACGATGCCCAATTCGAGCATGTCGAACAGCTGCCCGGTTTTCAGCGGCACCTGTTCGACCAGGCCTGTAGCCTGCAACCAGCGCCGCCAGTCGCGACGATCCGGCGTCGGATGCAGTTGCTCCGCCGCACGCAACCGCGCCAACGACCAGGGACCGACCTCAGAATCACCGGCAGCGCACACCGGAATCAGCCATTCCTCGAATAGCAGGACGCTCTCCCACTCCTCTGGAAACTGACCATCGGACAGCAGCACCGCGCAGTCGAAGGGTTCATGGCGGAAGTCGACCTTGTCCACGTCCATCCAGGCACTGGTGAGCTGCACTTCGCTGTCCGGGTTGGCCAGACGGAAGTGCGACAGCCGCGCCAACAGCCAACGCATGGTCAGGGTCGACGGTGCCTTCAGGCGCAGCACCTCGTCGTCGGCGTGCAAGACAGCGCTGGCGCGCTCCAGCGCATCGAAGCCCTCGCTCAGCCCCGGTAGCAGGGCACGGGCCGGATCGGTCAGGTGCAGGCTGCGGCCACGGCGTTCGAACAGACGGCAGGCGAAGTAGTCCTCGAGCGTACGGATATGCCGACTCACCGCGCTCTGCGTGATCGCCAGCTCTTCGGCGGCGCGAGTAAAGGAGGCATGCCGGGCTGCGGCCTCGAAGGCGCGCAGGGCGTAAAGCGGAGGAAGACGACGCGTCACTGCATCGAACCATGAGTTTTAATCATGCCTGGCATGGCTATTTTCCTTTTGTGAGTAATCGACAGGAACCACAGAATAGCGGTCATTGCTCATCTCCTGACAGCCAGGCGATGCTCCCCCTGCCGAAGTTTTACTCATCATGAAGAATTCCCTTGGTCACGAGTTGGGTGCGCTGCTGCGTCTGGCCGGCCCGCTTATCTCCGCACAGTTGGCCCACGCGCTGATGATTTTCACCGACACGCTGATGATGGCCATGCTCGGCCCGCAGCAGTTGGCAGGCGGTGCGCTGGGCGCCACGTGCTATTTCATCTTCTCGATCTTCTGCACCGGGGTGATCGCCGCGGTGGGCAGCCTGATCGCCATTCGCCATGGTGCGGGCGATCCGGCAGGTATCACGCGCCTGATCCGGAACGGCCTGTGGCTGGCCATGCTGTTGGGTATCGTCAGCGCGCTGTGTCTCAACGGCCTGGGCCCGCTGCTGCCGCATCTGGGTCAGGACCCAGGCGCGGCCAGCCAGGCCATGGATTTCCTGCGCCCGCTGTCGCTGGCCCTGCCTGGCTACCTGTGCTTCATGGCGCTGCGCGGCTTCACCAGTGCCATTGGTCATCCCGGCCCGGTGATGGCCATCAGCATCGCCGGTACCGCTGCCAATTTCGTCATCAACTACGCGCTGATCAAGGGCTGGTTCGGCCTGCCCAACCTGGGCCTGAGTGGCATCGGCATGACCACTGCGCTGGTCAGCAGCGCCATGGCCCTGGCATTGGCGCTGTACATCCTGCTCTCGCCGACCTATCACCGCTACAAACTGCGGAGCGGCATGGGCCGCCCACAACGGGCGGAAATACGCGCACTGCTGCGCCTGGGCCTGCCCATTGGCGGTACCTACGCCGCCGAGCAGGGGCTGTTCACCTTCGCCACCCTGTGCATGGGCGCGCTGGGCAGTGTGCAACTGGCGGCACATCAGATCGCCATGCAGACGGTGGCGCTGGCGTTTATCGTGCCGCAAGGGCTGTCCTATGCGGTGACCTTCCGCGTCGGCCTGCATTACGGCGCCGGGCATCTGCACCTGTCGCGCCTCAGCGGCCATCTGGGCATGTTCCTGGGAGCGGCGTTGATGCTGCTGTTCGCCCTGCTGTTCTGGCTGCTGCCGGAGTGGATCATCGGCCTGTTCCTCGACCGCCACGATCCGGCTTTCGCCGATATCGTCACCCTCGCGGTCAGCCTGCTGGCGATCGCCGCCTGGTTCGAGCTGTTCGATGGTTTGCAGAGCATCGCCATGGGCGCGATCCGCGGGCTGAACGACGGCCGCACCACCCTGCTGATCGGCCTCACCGGTTACTGGTGCGTGGGCGCACCGCTGGTCTGGCTGTTCGCCTTCGCCCTTGGCTGGGGTGCACAAGGCGTCTGGTGGGGCCTGGCTGCCGGCCTGGCGGTAACGGCAAGCGGCCTGGTGCTGGGCTTCCAATGGAAGACTGCGCGCCTGCAGCGGCCGAACAGGATAGAGGGCGAGGTCTATCTGTCGTAGCCCGGATGCAATCCGGGGAATGCCCGGCACACGGCCCCGGATTGCATCCGGGCTACGGGTTACGATCCGCCGAGCAGCGGCTGGCGCAGGCCGAACACCAGAAAGCGTGCCAGCTCCGCCAGAGGTATGGCCTTGCTGATCAGGTAACCTTGTACCTGATCGCAACCAAACTGGCGCAGCATGTCGAGTTGCTCGATGTTCTCCACCCCTTCGGCCACCACCTCGAGATTGAGGTTGTGCGCCAGATTGATCATCGCCCGCACCAATTGGCGGTTCTCGGCACGCTCGCCCATACCACCGACAAAGCTCTTGTCGATCTTCAACAGAGTGATCGGCAGGTTGTTGAGATGGACGAAAGACGAAAAGCCGGTGCCGAAGTCGTCCAGCGAGAAACGCACGCCGAGCCGCCCAAGCTCCAGCATGGTCTGCTGCACCTGATCGCTGCGGCGCATCACCGCAGTTTCGGTCAACTCGAACTCCAGCCACTGCGCATCGACGCCACGTTCTTCGATCAGGCGGCTGAGGGTCGGCAGCAACTGGCTGTCCTGAAACTGGCGGAATGACAGGTTGACCGCCATGTGCAGTGCCGGCAAGCCGCGCCCACGCAGCCACTGCATATCGCGCAGGGCACGGGAGATGACCCAGTAACCGAGCGGCACGATCAGCCCGGTTTCTTCGGCCAACGGTACAAATTCATTGGGCGAGAGCAGCCCTCGCTCGCTGTGCTGCCAGCGCACCAGGGCCTCCAGACCGACGATGCGCCCGCTCTTCAGGCACAGACGGGGCTGATAATGCAGCTCCAGTTCGTCACGGCGTAGCGCACGGCGCAGCTCGCCTTCCAGATCGGCCTGGCTGCGTGCGCTGCGGTTCAGGCGTTCGTCATAGACATGAAACACGCAGCCTTGCTGATTCTTGGCCTGCTGCATGGCGATATGCGCGTGCCACAGCAGCGGATCGGCGCCCTCGCCCGCGCGGGCATGCGCCAGGCCAAGGCTGCAGCCGATCAGCAGACTCTCACCGTCCACCCAGTAAGGCTCACCCAATACCTCGGTGACACGCTCGGCGAGGCGCTCCACGCGCTGCGCATCGCGGCGTGCATCGAGCAACAGAGCGAATTCGTCGCTGCCCAGACGCGCGATCTGATCGCAGGGCTGCAGCAGCCCCTTGAGCCGCGCCACCACCTGCAGGATCAGGCGGTCTCCGGCCTGGTAGCCGAGGGCATCGTTGGCGTGACGGAAGTTGTCCAGATCGAGATGCCCCAGCACCAGGCCACGGCCGCCACACTCGGCCAGACGCGCCGCGAGCAGGGTCTGGAAGCCCTGGCGATTGGCGATGCCGGTCAACGGGTCCTGTTCGGCCAGGCGCTGCAGGGTGTGCTTGAGGTTGCCCTGTTCGCGCACATAGCGCAGGCAGCGGCGCAGCACATCGAGGTTGAGGCTGCCGCGCACCAGCCAGTCGCTGACACCGGCAGGCTCTTCGACGGGTTCCTCGTCGAGCAGCAGGACGATGGGCAAAGGGCACTGACGGGGTTCGGGAAGGCGATCCGGGGTACTCAGCAGCAGACCACTGGCGTGATCATCGAACAGACTGCTGGCCGCCTCCCAGGACGGCGCGGTAATCAGCGGGGATGGGCTGCCCAGGGCGCTCAACTGCTCGCGCAACAATTCGGCCCAGTCCGGCGTTTCAGCCAACAGAACCAACCGCAAGGGTTCGACGAGCGTGGACAAGCAACCTCCCCCAATGACCGCAAGAATGATGGCGAATCGCGTCGCCTGAACGCGCCGTAATCGGCGTCTAATCAATCACATCCGTGCGAAAGGTGGTGCACATCCTGAGGTATAGCCAGTAAACCGACAAGTGGAACCAGAGTACTGGAATAAAGTGATTAACCAAGTGCATGGCTATGCAATTTCGTGCGCTAGGCCACAGTTCCAGACGGTCGCGGCAGAAGTCGCCAGGCCTGTTAAAATGCGCGGCCCTTTTTCTGCGAACGACCCCATGTCCCGACTGAACCCCCGGCAACAAGAGGCCGTGAACTACGTCGGCGGCCCGCTTCTGGTGCTCGCCGGTGCAGGTTCCGGCAAGACCAGCGTGATCACGCGCAAGATCGCCCACCTGGTGCAGAACTGCGGCATCCGCGCCCAGCACATCGTCGCCATGACCTTCACCAACAAGGCCGCGCGCGAGATGAAGGAGCGCGTCGGCACCCTGCTCAAGGGCAGCGAGGCGCGCGGCCTGACCGTGTCCACCTTCCACAACCTGGGCATGAACATCATCCGCAAGGAATACGCACGCCTGGGCTACAAGCCCGGCTTCTCGATCTTCGACGACGGCGACATCAAGGCGCTGCTCAGCGACATCATGCAGAAGGAGTATTCCGGCGACGACGGTGCCGACGAGGTGAAGAATCTCATCGACAGCTGGAAGAACGACCTGATCCTGCCCGACGAAGCCCTGGCCAAGGCGCGCAATCCCAAGGAACAGACTGCCGCCATCGTCTACCTGCACTACCAGCGCACGCTCAAGGCCTACAACGCAGTGGACTTCAACGACCTGATCCTGCTGCCGGTCAAACTCTTTCAGGAGCACGCCGACATCCTGGAGAAATGGCAGAACCGCATCCGCTACCTGCTGGTCGACGAATACCAAGACACCAACTCCAGCCAGTACCTGCTGGTGAAACTGCTGGTGGGCATGCGCAACCAGATCACCGTGGTCGGCGACGACGACCAGTCGATCTACGCCTGGCGCGGCGCACGGCCGGAAAACCTGATGCTGCTCAAAGAGGATTATCCCTCGCTGAAGGTAGTGATGCTGGAGCAGAACTACCGCTCCACCAGCCGCATTCTCAAGTGCGCCAACACCCTCATCGCCAACAACCCCCACGCCTTCGAGAAGCAGCTGTGGTCGGAGATGGGTATGGGCGACGAGATTCGCGTGATCCGCACCCGCAACGAAGACGCCGAGTGCGAACGGGTGGCGCTGGAAATCCTCACCGAACACCTGCGTACCCAGCGCCCCTACAGCGACTTCGCCATCCTCTATCGCGGCAACTACCAGGCCAAGCTGATGGAGCTGAAACTGCAGCACCACCAGATTCCCTATCGCCTGTCTGGCGGCACCAGCTTCTTCGCCCGCCAGGAGGTGAAGGACCTGATGAGCTACTTCCGTCTGCTGGTCAACCCGGACGATGACAACGCCTTCCTGCGGGTGATCAACGTGCCGCGCAGGGAGATCGGCTCCGCCACCCTGGAAAAACTCGGCAACTACGCCAACGAGCGCAAGATCAGCATGTACGCCGCAGCCGGCGAGATGGGCCTCGGCGAGCATCTCGACGCGCGCTTCACCGAGCGCCTGCAGCGCTTCACCCGCTGGATGGACCGGGTGCGCCAGGAATGCGCGCAGAACGATCCGATCGCCGCCATCCGCAGCATGGTCATGGACATCGACTACGAGAACTGGCTGCGCCAGAACGCCTCCAGCGACAAGGTGGCCGACGCGCGCATGGGCAATGTCTGGTTCCTCGTCGATGCGCTGAAGAGCACGCTGGAGCGCGATGAAGACGGCGACATGACCATCGAAGACGCCATCGGCAAACTGGTGCTGCGCGACATGCTCGAACGCCAGCAGGAAGAGGAAGAAGGCGCAGAGGGCGTGCAGATGATGACCATGCACGCCTCCAAGGGCCTGGAGTTCCCATCGGTGTACATCATCGGTTTCGAGGAGGAGATTCTCCCTCACCGCTCCAGCATCGAGGCCGACACCATCGAGGAAGAACGGCGCCTGGCCTACGTCGGCATCACCCGCGCCAAGCGCAACCTGGCGCTGACCTTCGCCGCCAAGCGCAAGCAGTATGGCGAGGTGATCGACTGCTCGCCGAGCCGCTTCCTCGACGAGCTACCGCCGGAAGACCTGGTGTGGGAAGGGCTGGAAGAGGCGCCGGTGGAGGTCAAGGCGGCGCGCGGCAACGATGCCCTGGCGAATATGCGGGCGATGCTCAAGCGCTGAGGTCATGGCTGACTGGTGTATGGTCGGTTTATTCGGTGGGCTGAAGCCCACCCTACAGACCTGAAGCCCAGGTCTTGCTGTCTGGTGGACGAAAGCGGATCGCCGCCCGGTCCACCCTACCCCGCTCATGCATATCGTAGGGTGGGCTTCAGCCCACCACTTCAATGCCACTGGCATCCTCGCCATATTTGCCAGTCAGAAGAGAAGATCGTTCAGACACAGAGGGCTGGAACCATGCGCACATTCACGCTCGACATCGATGCCCTGATTCAGCTGATCAATGGCCGTGAACAGCAGGAAAACTGGTTGGACCTGGAGAGCGGTAGCGTGCTGAGCCTGTCGCCTGAGGATCAGCACAGCGAACAGCGCCAGCAGATCGAACTCGATCCCGAGCGCTACAGCCAGGTGCCCAACCTCGACGTTCCCCAGCGGGTGGCCATGCGCGAATCCTTCCTGTTCACCCTCGACAACCTGCACGCCCACCCACTGCTGAGCGCCGCGTTGACCGGGCGCCGGCCGCTGCGCGCGTTCGACTACGAGATCGAATCCTTTCCAGCGATTCGTCAGCAGTGGCAGGCCTACGAGCTCAAGCAACTGCGCGAGTACACGCTCAACTGGCTTTACGAGCTGGGCCTGGAGCCCGCACCGGACAAGCTGCCGCTGGATACGCGCGGCATTCCCAAGGACATTCTGCGGCGGCTGACCAAGAGCGCCTGAGCGGAGCCTCCCCCGGATTGCACCGGGGCTGGTAGTGGCTAACAACCTGTCTAACCGGTCAATTGGCCACGACTGTCGGGCAGGCTGCAGTTTCACTACACAATGCAGGGTGTTTTGAGCGAAAATCCGCAGCTTTTCTGCTCAACCAGAGGATCGACCGTGGAGTCGTTGAAACAGAAGATTCGCAGCGAAGGCATCGTGCTGTCCGAGCATGTACTCAAGGTGGACGCCTTTCTCAACCACCAGATCGATCCGCGCCTGATGCAGGAGATCGGCCACGAGTTCGCCCAGCGTTTCGCCGGCCAGGGCATCACCAAGATCGTCACCATCGAGGCCTCGGGCATCGCCCCGGCAGTGATGGCAGGCCTGGAGCTGGGTATTCCGGTGATCTTCGCGCGCAAGTTCCAGTCGCTGACGCTCAAGGACGACCTGCTGATCTCCAAGGTGTTCTCCTTCACCAAGCAGACCGAAAGCACCATCGCCATTTCCGCCCGTCACCTGACCGCCGCGGACCGCGTACTGGTGATCGACGACTTCCTCGCCAACGGCCACGCCGCCAAGGCGCTGATCGACCTGATTCAGCAGGCCGGCGCTCAGATTGCCGGTATCGGCATCGTCATCGAGAAGTCCTTCCAGGACGGTCGCAACCTGCTGGAGAGCGAGGGTTACCGCGTCGAATCGCTGGCCCGCGTTGCCGCGCTGGAAGACGGCCAGGTGCGTTTCCTCGACTAAGGCCCACTGGTTGCTTGCAAGCCGGCCAGCAGCAAACGCTGGCAGAGGGCTTCACGCATCCCGTCAGGCGCCTCCAGACTCATGCGTCGCAGATGCTCGGCATAGGCTGCTGGTTCGGGCGCATCGAACGTGGCCTTGCCCAGTTCCAGTACTTCGCTCAGGCGCAGCTTGCTCTTGAGCCAGCTCAGCGCCCGCACCAGGTCCTGCTCCACCGCGCTGAAATCGCTGCCTAGCGGATATTCGGCGAACAGCGACGAATGCTCAGTGCGCAGCGCCTGCAGGCGTTCGGGCAGGTTGTTGCCGAAGCGCTCATCGAGCCGGAAATCCGCCGGCAGCTTGCCGGCCTGCTGGGCCTGCTCGATCAGCCCGTTCTGGAAGCGTGAATCGCTGATCTTGAGCAGCGCCTCGATCACCTGCGCGTCGGTCTTGCCGCGTAGATCGGCGATGCCGTATTCGGTCACCACGATATCGCGCAGGTGCCGGGGGATGGTGGCGTGGCCATATTCCCAGACAATGTTCGAATTCACCTCACCGCCTGACTCGCGCCAGCTGCGCAGCAGCAGGATCGAGCGCGCATCCTCCAGCGCATGGGCCTGGGCGACGAAGTTGTATTGCCCGCCTACGCCGCTAAGCACCCGACCGTCCTCCAGTTGATCAGCCACGCCCGCACCGAGCAGGGTCATGGTGAAAGCCGTATTGATGAAGCGTGCATCACGGCGCTGCAGACGCTTGAGTTCCTCTTGGCCGTACAGCTCGTTGATGTAGCGGATGCCGGTCATGGCAAAGCGCTGCCGTTCGCTGTCATCCAGCTCGCGCAGACGCCGGTAGAAGCTTTCCGGGCCAAGGAAGAAACCACCATGCAGCACCACGCCGCCCTGCGCGCTGCCGAGACAGCATTGCAGGCGAGCCTGCGTCTGGGGATCACCGAGATCCGCTGCGACGCGGCTACCGTCAAGCCACTGCAACTCGCCCGCCTCCAGTTGCACATCGCCCTGCAGCAGACCGCTATCGCGCAGCCAGGCCAGATCGCTCGGCTGCAGCTTCGTCGGCAGCCCCGCGTCGACCAGCGCCTGAACGCTATGGGGCCGACCGTGTTCATCCAGCGCACCGTTAATGACCAGACGCTGCAGGCGCAGATCCGGGTAGACCCGACGCCGCAGCAGACCAGCCTCGGCCAGTGCCAGCAAGCCGTTGACGAACATTTCGCTACAGCCATAGAGGCCATGATCGAGCGGCTCGACACCGCCGTTGGCGGCGATTTCACCCGCCCACTCATCAGCACGTAGCGCCTGCAACAGCGCGCGGTAAAGGGCATTGTCGTCCTGCCTGGCGATCATTGCGGCAGTCAGGGCGTCACCCATCGCACCTATGCCGATCTGCAGGGTGCCGCCGTCGCGCACCAGGGTGCTGGCGAACAGGCCGATGCAATGATCCTGCAAGGTCACCGGCATGTTCGGTGTGGAGAACAGCGTGGTGCACTCGTCCTCGTCGATATGGATATCGAAGGTATCGCGCGGCACCTGGGCATCACCAGCCATGTAGGGCAGGTCGCTGTGGATCTGAGCGACGCTGAGCACGGTCTCGCCAGCCTTGCGGCGCTTGTCCAGCAGTGGCAGCAGATCGAGGGTGACGTCCGGGTTGCAGCTCAGGCTGAAATGCTCGGGCTGCGCGGCGTCGACGGCCACCAGCTGGGCGACCAGATTCAGGCCCTTGGCATTGAGGTCACGGGCGACATGGCTGTAGTTACTGCTGATGTAGTCCTGCTGCGCCGGCTCGCATTCGAGCAGGCTGCCCGGCTGGAAGAAGAACTGCTCGACGCGCACGTTGGCCGGCAGCTTGCCGCTGTGCAGGTCGGCGAGAAAGTCCAGCTCGGGATAATCGCCGTAGACCCGATCAACGAAAGGTTCGAGAAAGCGTCGCTGCAAGTCCTGGGCGGCACGCGGACGCGCCAGGCACAGCGCGGTGTAGATGGTCAGTTGCCGCTCGGGCATCTCCCGCACCCGTGCATACAGCGCGTTGACCCAGCGATTGGGCTTGCCCAGACCGAGAGGTAAACCCAGATGAATCGGCCCAGCGATCTCGCTCAATACGCGGTCGACGGCTTGTTCGAGGGTACAGGTATGCGGCATATGACGCTCCTCGCGACATCCATGACAAATGGAGTTTGGACTGTATAGCCGCGTGCCGCTGCCATAAACGAAAAAACCGCCCGGAGGGCGGTTTTTCAGGGAAGAGACGGGTCTTACAGACCGGACATCTTCTTGATCGCTTCGCGCAGTTCGTCGTCCGAGCAATCAGCGCAGGTACCTTTCGGCGGCATTGCGTTGATGCCGGAGATGGCCTTGGCCAGGATGCCGTCGAGACCGCCCTGGTGGTCGGCACGCTCTTTCCAGGCAGCGGTGTCGCCGATCTTCGGTGCATCCAGCACACCCGTGGCGTGGCAGGCATTGCAATGCTTGGCGATGATGTCGTCAGCGGTGCGTGCACCACCACCGGCGGAGGCGGCGACGGTTTCGACGCCCTTGCACTCTTCGCCCATGATGCACACGTCGCCTACAGGCTTGAGACGCTCGGCGATGGCTTCATCAGTCGTGGCCTGAGCAGTCACTGCCCACAGGGCCAGTACGGCAGCCGGTACTGCCAGCATTTTCTTCATCAGATTCACGGTACACCCTCTTCGTGGCTAGTCACGCCCGCGGCCACGGTTTCGCGAGCGGGCGACAGTATAACGGCAAGCGGGCCTGGCCGAAACAACCCATATTGTCGCAGGGTTATTGATCAGAAGTTCGCTGGCGTGGTGGCACTGATCAAACGCGCCGGTACATCGAACGGATTGCGGAAGCGATGCGGCTTGCTGCTTTCGAAGTAATAGCTGTCGCCCGGCTCGAGGATGAACACCTCGTTGCCAACGGTCAGCTCCAGCTTGCCCTCGACCAGCATGCCAGCCTCTTCGCCTTCGTGGGCGTACATTTCGTCACCGGTGTCGGTGCCGGCCGGGTAGGTTTCGTCGAGGAAGGAAATGGCGCGACTCGGGTGGGCCTTGCCAATCAGCTTCATGGTGATGGCGCCACTGCAGATATCGGTCAGTTCGGCGGCACGATAGACCACCTGGGTCTGGTTCTCCTGCTCCATGTCGAGCGAGAAGAATTCCACCAGCGACATGGGAATGCCGCCGAGCACCTTTTTCAGCGAACTGATCGAGGGGCTGACGCTGTTCTTCTCGATCATGGAAATGGTGCTGTTGGTGACGCCCGCCCGCTTGGCGAGTTCACGCTGGGATAGGCCTTTGAGCTTACGAATCGATTGCAGTCGAACGCCGACGTCCAATGCTGGAATCCCCCTTGGGATAAGAGACGAAAAAGTGTCCGTATCATGGCATAGCGTTCGGAATTTACAACACTTGCGTTCATCCTTCGCCTACACCTCCCAGGAAACCCGTTAAAAGGCCGCGAGCTAGAGCCATGCAAGGCGCAACGACCCACAGGAGTAACAGCCGAAGGGAGAGCGCCAGCGAATCAAATAGGGGAGGACCGGTCGGAGTCGCGTTCGACTGTACGAGCTGTACATGAGCAATACGACCTGGCTGGCGAACCAGCCTGTTTTTAACGCAGCAGTCTTTTAACGGGTTTCAGCCCCCGAGATAGAGCAGCGGCACTCGCCGCAGGTTGCAGAAAATCTGATAGGGAATGCTGCCAGCAGCCATGGCCACGTCGCTGGCCAGCACCTGCTTGCCCCATAGTTCGACACGGCTGCCGAGGCCGGCCTGCGGCAGATCGGTCAGGTCCACGGTCAGCATGTCCATCGACACGCGCCCGATCAGGCGGGTCAGTTGACCGTCGACCATCACTGGCGTACCGGTCGGCGCATGCCGTGGATAGCCGTCTGCATAGCCCATGGCGACCACGCCAACGCGAGTCGGTCTTTCGGCCACGAAGCGCGCGCCATAACCCACCGGCTCACCGGCCGGCAGCTCACGCACGCTGATGACCTTCGATTCCAGCGTCATTACCGGCTGCAGGCGCGCAGCGTGCTGCTGAGCCTGCTCGAACGGCGTGGCGCCGTACAGCATGATGCCGGGACGCACCCAGTCACTGGGCACCTGTGGCCAGCCGAGCACGGCCGGCGAGTTGCGCAGGCTGACCTCGGCGCTCAGACCGTCGCGAGCCTGCTGGAACACCGCCAGTTGCTCGGCCGTGCGCTCGCACTCGGGCTCGTCGGCACGGGCGAAGTGGCTCATCAGCACGATCTTGCTGACCTTGCCGCTGGCCAGCAGGCGACGATAGGCGGCCTGGTAATCGGCCGGATGCAGACCGACACGGTGCATGCCGCTGTCGAGTTTGAGCCAGACGGTCAGCGGCTTGCTCAGTTGGGCCTGCTCGATGGCCTCGATCTGCCACTGCGCATGAATCACGCACCACAGGTCATGCTGGTCGATCAGCGCCAGTTCGTCAGCCTCGAAGAAGCCTTCGAGCAACAGGGTCGGCGCGACAATTCCCGCCTCGCGCAGTACCAGCGCCTCTTCGATGCAGGCCACAGCAAAGCCGTCGGCCTCGGCTTCGAGTGCCTGCGCACAGCGCACCGAGCCATGCCCATAAGCATCGGCCTTGACCACGGCGAGGGCACGGGCACCGCTCAGTTCACGGGCCAGGCGGTAGTTATGACGCAGGGCATCGAGGTCGATCAGGGCACGGGCAGGACGCATGTTCGTTTATCTCTCAATCATTCGCTGAGGCTACGGTTTTTCGTAGCCCGGATGAAATCCGGGGCCATGCCGGCGCAGGCTCCCGGATTGCATCCGGGCTACACGCAGGCAAATCGTCATTCAAAAAAAACCCGGCGGGGGAGCCGGGTGAAAAGCCAACACAAAAAAATTCCGGGAGAATTTTTTGACGTCGTTTGCGACGGCCCGGAGGGTTGCCGCCATGGATGGCAGGCAACAAAAAGCTGTGGCCGCCTCAGACGGCAGCCACCACACACATTTCCACCAGCACTTCGGGCTTGTACATCTTCGCTTCGACGCAGGCGCGGGCCGGCGCATTGCCGTCGGCGACCCAGGCGTCGTACTCGGCGTTGAGGCCGTCGTAGTCGGCCATGTCCTTGAGGAAGATGGTCAGCGAGAGGATCTTGCTCTTGTCGCTGCCACCCTCGGCCAGCATCTTGTCGATGTTGGCCAGGGTCTGGCGGGTCTGCTCGCGGATGTCACCGGCGAAGTCGTCAGCCAACTGGCCAGCGAGGTAAATCGTGCCGTTGTGGATCACCACTTCGCTGTAGCGTTTGGCCACATGCAGGCGCTGAATCGACATAAGGGTAAAGCTCCTTGAGTTGCGAAAGCGCGAAGGCTATCAGGTGCGCAGCGGCTGCGGTGCGCTCTGAACTTCACGCGCCTTGCGCGAGTAACGCGAGATATCCAGGCCATCGGCGCTGATCTGCGGACGTTTGTTGGCCATCAGGTCGGCCAGCAGGCGACCGGAGCCACAGGCCATGGTCCAGCCCAGGGTGCCGTGACCGGTGTTGAGGAACAGGTTGCGGAAGGCGGTGCCACCCACGATCGGCGTGCCATCAGGTGTGGCCGGACGCAGGCCGGTCCAAAAATCAGCGCGTTGCAGATCACCGCCTTCCGGGTAGAGGTCGGAGGTGATCATCTCCAGGGTTTCGCGACGACGCGGGTTGAGCGACAGGTCGAAACCGGCGATCTCGGCCATGCCGCCGACGCGGATGCGGCCATCGAAACGGGTGATGGCGACCTTGTAGGTCTCGTCGAGAATGGTCGAGGTCGGCGCCATGTCTGCGTTGACGATAGGCACGGTCAACGAATAACCCTTGAGCGGGTAGACCGGCGCACGCACGCCCAGCGGCTTGAGCAGTTGCGGGCTGTAGCTGCCGAGGGCGAGCACATAGCGGTCAGCGGTTTCCAGTTTGCCGTCGATCCACACACCATTGATGCGGTCGCCCACGGCGTCCAGACGCTGGATGTTCTGGCCGAAACGGAACTCGACGCCAAGCGCCTTGGCCATGTCCGCCAGCCTGGTGGTGAACATCTGGCAGTCGCCGGTCTGATCGTTGGGCAGGCGCAGGGCGCCAGCCAGCTTGTGCTTGACGCCAGCCAGGGCCGGTTCGACGCGGGCGATACCGTCGCGGTCGAGCAGTTCGAACGGTACACCGGAAGCTTCCAATACAGCGATGTCCTTGGCGGCAGCATCGACCTGAGCCTGGGTGCGGAACAGCTGAGTGGTGCCGAGCTGGCGGCCTTCATAGGCGATGCCGGTTTCGGCACGCAACTCGTCGAGGCAGTCGCGGCTGTACTCGGACAGGCGCACCATGCGCTCCTTGTTGATCGCATAGCGGCTGGCGGTGCAGTTGCGCAGCATCTGCGCCATCCACAGGTACTGGTCGACGTCACCAGTGGCCTTGATCGCCAGCGGAGCGTGTTTCTGCAGCAGCCACTTGATGGCCTTCAGCGGCACGCCCGGAGCGGCCCAGGGCGAAGCGTAGCCCGGAGAGACCTGGCCAGCGTTGGCGAAGCTGGTTTCCAGCGCCGGGCCATTCTGACGGTCGACCACCACCACCTCGAAGCCCTGACGGGCGAGGTAGTAAGCACTGGCGGTACCAATCACACCGCTGCCGAGAACCAGAACACGCATGTTTTTCTCCCCGCCGCGCCCAGAGCGCGTGCGTTACAGGCCATTGTTGTAGATGGGCGCAGTATAGGAAGAGCCGTGCAGTGCTTTTCACCATATACATAGCTATATTTGGCGAGAATTCTTGGCAAAAAGCCGTTTTACAGAGGCGGATTCCCCATGAGAACCCAGCATCAAAGCCGTCGTGAACTGGACAAGATTGACCGCAACATCCTGCGCATCCTGCAGGAGGACGGGCGCATCAGCTTCACCGAACTGGGCGAGCGCGTGGGGCTGTCGACCACGCCCTGCACCGAGCGCGTACGGCGCCTGGAGCGCGAAGGCATCATCATGGGCTACCACGCCCGCCTCAACCCGCAGCACCTCAAGGCCAACCTGCTGGTATTCGTCGAGATCAGCCTGGACTACAAGTCCGGCGACACCTTCGAGGAATTCCGCCGCGCGGTGCTCAAGCTGCCGCACGTGCTGGAATGCCACCTGGTCTCCGGCGACTTCGACTACCTGGTGAAGGCGCGCATCAACGAGATGGCCAGCTATCGCAAGCTGCTAGGCGACATCCTGCTCAAGCTGCCGCACGTGCGTGAGTCGAAGAGCTATATCGTCATGGAAGAGGTGAAGGAGAGCCTGGCGCTGCCGGTGCCTGAGTAATCCTGCGGGCGCGGGCTCTGCCACTCGTGCCATGGAGACGGTGAGTGAAGGGCCAAGCGGGACTCAACCCAAGACCATGTAGATCGCCACCGCCACCATCAAACCACCGAAAACAAGGCCCTGTATCCGCAGGGATTGGTCTGATGTGAATCGCCCAAGAATCACCCGCCCGCCATATATCCAGGGAAAATGGCAAACGATCCCCACCAGCAGGAAAGCTCCGGTCAGCACTGCCACCTGTGGAGCCAACGCCCGGTCCGGCCGGAGGAACTGGGCAAACATGACTGCCACCATCGAGTGGATCTTGACGTTCAGCAGCACGGCAACGATGCCGCTGACCAGCCCCATGCGCTCCACGGTCTGGGCCTTCTTGCCAGGTGCAGCAGAGCGGAAGAATCCCCAGGCCAGATACAGTACATAGGCCGCCCCCGCCCACAGCATCACCGTATGACTTTGCGGGTATTGCAGTAGCAGTGCCCCAAAACCGAGCCCGTACAGCAGACATAGCAGAACATTGCCGACTTCAAACCCCAGCCAGAACGGGACTGTGCCTCCCACCCCAAAACGTGCCCCGGACAGCGCCAGCACCGTGTTACCAGGCCCCGGACTGATCACCATCGGCACCGCATACCCCAGAAAAACCGCGACAAGCTCCGGCGACATCACAACCTCCCATTTCCTAATCGATTTCAGGGAGTTAACCGTCGTTTGCAGCAGCGGGGAAATGATCTAATCTCGGGCATTGGATAAATACAGCTAATGGAAGAGGCTCATGCGCCGTCTGCCGCCGCTGGGGGCCGTACGCGCGTTCGAAGCTGCCGCCCGCCATCTGCATTTCACCCGCGCCGCCGACGAACTGGCGGTGACGCAGGCCGCCATCAGCCATCAGGTGCGCCTGCTGGAAGAGTGGCTGGGCCAACCGCTGTTCGAGCGGCGAGGCCGGATGCTGGCCTTGACACCCACCGGGACCGCCTACCTGGCTGACCTGACCCCGGCGCTGGAGCGTATCGCTGCCGCCAGCGCCACTGCTCGCCGCCCGGCCAATGGCCCGGTACGGATGACCGTTCTGCCGTCACTTGCCGCGCGCTGGCTGGTGCCGCAACTTCCCGCCTTTCAGGCAGCCCATCCAGAAATTGACCTGCAATTGACCACAACGACCGACCTGTGGGACGGCAGGGACACTCGCTTCGATCTTGGCCTGCGATCCGGCCCCGGTGGCTGGCCCGGTCTGAACAGCGCTCTGCTGTCCACCGAAACGCTGACCCCGCTTTGTAGTCCAGCCCTACGCAAGGCCTTGCCAGCTTCCTGCACGCCACCAGATCTGCTAAGCCATCGCCTGCTGCATGACACCCCTAAAGGGAACTGGGGCCGATGGTTCAGTGCCGCCGGATACCCGGATCTGCCAGTACCCGCAGGACTGAACCTGACCGACTCCGCCATCACTCTTCAGGCCGCCGTAGATGGACAGGGCATTGCACTGGGGCGGCTGTTTCTGGCCGCGGCCGACTTGCGCGCCGGTCGTCTGGTAATGCCCTGCCCGGAACAGCGGATCGCCAACGACTATGCCTACTGGTTGGTCTGGCCGCCACGCCATGACGCCAACCCGGCCATCACCGCCGTGAGGGACTGGATACGCTCGACTGCACAGACAGAAAACACGGGTGCAGACCAGGCTTGAAACAGCGAGTAGCTAGCGCAATAACGGACCAGCGCAGCACGCCTCCCCTGCATGGTGAGGCTCATGCCGTCTCCTACACCAACCGCTGCCGAGTGCTGGCGATCAGGCGATGCACCTGACGCTCGACTGCCGGCTCGATGGGCTGCTCCGGGCCACGCCCATGCGGGCAAGGCAGGTTCGGCGTGGTACCGAACAGGCGGCAGATCAGCGGGCGCTGGTCATACACCTCGCAGCCGTTCGGCCCCAGGTGCACGCAGTTGTATTCGGCCAGCGCCGCGTCATGTTCGGCGTCGCTCTTGACCGGCAGGCGCGCCAGTTCCTCGGACGATGCCGTGACCGGCCCACAGCAGTCGTGGCAACCGGGCACACAATCGAAACGCGGGATCTGGCGGCGCAGGTGGTCGATCTTGCGGTCGGTGCAGCTCATGCTCAGGCGCCTTGAAATGAAGGGAGCAGTTTACAGCGCCCGTAGGCCAGACGTAGCCCGGATGCAATCCGGGAACCGCTGCGCTCAACCTGGGCAGGCCCGGGATACCCAGCGGGAAATCGCGCTTTTTTCCGCTGACCTATTGGCGTCGGACGGATCACGCGCTTATGCTGCGTTGAATTTTCCACACAACAAAATCAGGATTTCGCACATGAACGCCCGCGTTCACCAGCCCGTCCACAGCCCGCAGCATGCCGCTTCCTATTACGCCGCCAGCGTCAATCGCCAGCAGGCCTACCCGCCCCTGGGCGGTGAGCTGCAGGTGGACGTGTGCATCGTCGGCGGCGGTTTCAGCGGCCTGAACACCGCTATCGAGCTGGCCCAGAAAGGCCTGTCGGTGGCGCTGCTGGAGGCGCGCAAGATCGGCTGGGGCGCCAGCGGCCGCAACGGCGGACAACTGATTCGCGGTGTTGGCCATGATGTCGAACAGTTCGAATCAGCGGTCGGCAAGGACGGCGTGCGTCAGTTCAAGCTGATGGGCCTGGAGGCGGTGGAGATCGTGCGTAATCGCGTCGAGCAGTTCCAGATCGACTGCGACCTGACCTGGGGCTACTGCGACCTGGCCAACAAACCGGCGCACATGGAAGGCTTCGCCGAAGACAAGGCTGAGCTGGAAAGCCTCGGCTATCGTCACGAACTGCGCATGGTGCCGAAGGAGCGCATCCATGAGGTGGTTGGTTCGGACAACTATCACGGCGCCATGATCGACATGGGCTCGGGCCACCTGCACCCGCTCAACCTGGCGCTCGGCGAAGCCGCTGCCGCCCAGTCGCTCGGTGTGCAGCTGTTCGAAGACTCGCCGGTGACGCGCATCGACTACGGCAGCGAGGTGCGCGTGCACACTGCCAATGGCAAGGTGCGCGCCAAGTACCTGGTGCTGGCCTGCAATGCCTACATCAACGGCCTCAACCCGACCCTGAGCGGCAAGGTGCTACCGGCCGGCAGCTATATCATCGCCACCGAACAACTCTCCGAAGAGCAGGCGCGCCAGCTGATCCCGCAGAACATGGCGCTGTGCGACCAGCGCGTGACCGTCGACTACTACCGCCTCTCCGCCGACCGTCGCCTGCTGTTCGGCGGTGCCTGCCACTATTCGGGACGTGATCCGGCCGATATCGCTGGCTACATGAAGCCGAAGATGCTCAAGGTGTTCCCCCAACTGGCCGATGTGCGCATCGACTATCAGTGGGGCGGGATGATCGGCATCGGCGCCAACCGCCTGCCGCAAATCGGCCGACTCAAGGATCAGCCCAACGTCTTCCACGCCCAGGCCTACGCCGGCCACGGCGTCAACGCCACGCACCTGGCCGGCAAGCTGCTCGCCGAGGCCATCGCCGGCCAGGAAAGCCGCGGCTTCGACCTGTTCGCCCAGGTGCCACACATGACCTTCCCCGGCGGCAAGCACCTGCGCTCGCCGCTGTTGGCCATGGGCATGGCCTGGCACCGGCTGAAAGAGCTGCTGTAGGGTTCGCGGCTGAAGCCGCTCCTACGGCAGCGGAGGCGCCGAGATTGCATCCGGGCTACAGCTTCCAGAACGGCAGATTCGCCTCGCGCTCGGCCTGGGCGCGGCTCAGGCCGATATCGCGCAATTGCTGGTCATTGAGTTTGAGCAGCACGCGGCGGGTGTTCAGGCGCCGCCAGAAGGCCGGCCAGTCGCGGCCGAAATAGCGAACCTCGCCCTCGTGCGTCGCAATCCGCACGGCCTCACCCACTGCTACGAAATCTGTATTGCTGTACCCGGTCATGGCTGTTCTCCCGCTGTCTTCTGTCATGGGAGATCAGAATGCCGTCAGACGAAAAGTCATGACAGATTCAAAAAACTCTTATTAACTCCATACAGATTCCGTCGACTTTCCCCTGAATGGGAATTTCCGCGCCGATCTGTACTGGTTTCATTTCATAAACCCCACACAAGCCGGACGACTGCCATGACGCTCTATCTGAATCTGGCCGAGCTGCTCGGCACCCGCATCGAGCAGGGGCTTTACCGCCCCGGCGACCGCCTGCCGTCGGTACGCAGCCTGAGCCAGGAGCACGGCGTCAGCCTCAGCACGGTGCAGCAGGCTTACCGCCATCTGGAGGACATGGGCCTGGCTTCGCCGCGGCCGAAGTCCGGCTACTTCGTGCCACTGGGACGAGAGATGCCCGCGCTGCCGCAGATCAGTCGCACGGCACAGAGGCCGGTGGAGGTTTCGCAGTGGGATCACGTCCTGGAGCTGATCAGTAGCCCTGGTCGCCATGAGGTCCTATCGCTGGGCCGCGGTCGCCCGGATATAAGCGGCCCGACGCTGAAGCCGCTGCTGCGCAATCTGTCACGCCAGGCGCGTCGGCAGGACCCGGACGTGCTTACCTACGGCAACATCCGCGGTGATATTCGCCTGCGCGAACAGATCGCCCGGCTGATGCTCGACTCCGGCTGCCAGTTGGAGGCCGAAGATCTGGTGGTCACCACCGGTTGCCACGAAGCACTGTCGGCGGCGGTGCGCGCCATCTGTCAGCCCGGCGACATCGTCGCGGTCGACTCGCCGAGCTTCCACGGCGTGATGCAGGCGCTCAAGGGCTTCGGCATGAAGGCGCTGGAACTGCCCACCGACCCGCTCACCGGAATCAACCTCGACGCCCTGGAAATGGCCCTGGAGCAGTGGCCGATCAAGGCCATCCAGCTCACGCCGAACTGCAACAACCCGCTCGGCTACATCATGCCCGACACCAACAAGCGCGCCCTGGTCGCCCTGGCGCAACGCTTCGACGTAGCCATCATCGAGGACGACGTCTACGCCGACCTCGCCTACAGCTACCCACGCCCGCGCAGCATCAAGTCCTTCGACGAGGACGGTCGTGTGCTGTTCTGCAGCTCCTTCTCCAAGACCCTGGCGCCGGGCCTGCGCGTCGGCTGGATCGCTCCCGGGCGCTATCTGGAGCAGGTGGTGCACATGAAGTACCTGGGCACCGGCAGCACCGCCCAGTTGCCGCAGTTGGCCATCGCCGAGTACCTCAAGGACGGGCACTACGAACCGCACCTGCGGCGCATGCGTGCGCAGTACCTGCGCAACCGCGACCTGATGGTGGATTGGGTCAGCCGTTATTTCCCGGCCGGCACCCGGGTCAGCCGCCCGCAGGGCAGCTTCATGTTGTGGGTGGAGATGCCCCAGGGCTTCGACAGCCAGAAGCTCAACCGCGCCTTGCTGCCGCACAAGATCCAGATCGCGCCGGGCAGCATCTTCTCGGCAGCGGGCAAGTACCGTAACTGCATCCGCCTCAACTACGCCGAGCCGCCGAGCGACGTGATCGAGGCGGCGGTGAAGCAGATCGGCACGACCATCGCCGAATTGATCGAAGAGGCCGACCTGCAACATACCCAGATGCCGGGGCAATGACGCTGAAGCAGCTCAGGAACGCGCCACGCTCACCGTTTCCATCTCGCTGAAGGCGCCGCGCCGGCTGGCGAGGATAATGAACACGAAGGCGCCGGTGGCCATCAGCAACGGCAGCGCATGGCTGCTCAACCACTGGCTGACAGCGCCGGTGGTGAGTGGCCCGATCAGGCAGCCCAGGCCCCACAGCTGGGCGACATGGGCATTGGCGCGCACCAGCTCGTCGTCGCGATAACGCTCACCGATCATGATCAGCGACAGGGTGAACAGGCCGCCGGCACTGGCACCGAAGGCCACCAGCACCGGCCAGATCACCGGCGTATGCAACAGCGGCGGAATAGCCAGGCTGGACACCAGCAGCACGATGCCGCAACCACGGAACAGCAACTGCCGCGACATGCGGTCGGCCAGCCAGCCGATGGGCAGTTGCAGCACCGCATCGCCCACCACCACGACGCTGACCATCAGCAGCGCGACCTCCTGAGGGAAGCCCTGGCGCAGGCCGTAGATCGGCAGCAGGGTCAACATCATCGCTTCGAAGGCTGCGAACAGCATCACCGCCCAGGCAATCGCCGGCAACTTGCGGCAGAACACCAGCAGCCCGCGCCCCGAAGCGCTGTGCGCATCCACCCTGGGTGCGCCGGTGCGCCCGAGCAAAATCAGCGAACCGCCGATCAGCAGGCAAACGCCCGTCCAGAAACCAGCATCGGTGGCCGTGCCAAGCGCCGTCAACAGCAACGGGCCGCTGAGCTGACTGAGGGCATAGCCGGTGCCGTACAGCGCCACCAGACGACCACGCCACTTCTCCACCGCCAGCTGGTTGATCCAGCTTTCGCCGAGGATGAACACCACGGTCAGCGCCACGCCAATGAACAGACGCAGGCCGACCCAGACTGCGTAATTCTGCACCAGGGCCAGCCCCGCAACCGACACCGCACCCAGCAGCAGACACAGCTGCATCAGCACGGTGGTGCCGAAGCGCGCCGCCAGACGCCCGGCCAGCAACGCACCGAGCAGCACGCCGACAGCCGGAGTCGCCGCCATCACGCCGATGGCGAAGGAGTCATAGCCCCAGCTTTCCAGGCGCAGCGAAACCAGCGGCATGGTCACGCCCAGTGCCAGCCCGATGCTGATGACCGCCGCACAGACGGCGAAATAGGTGCCCCAACGCATTGGCGAATTCCTTGGCAGACGAGCCACTGCAAAGACAACGGCCGGGTTCCTTGGGAACCCGGCCGTTCTAAAACAGATCTTCGCCCGGAACCAACTTCGATAAAGATCTCCTGGGCTAGGGCCAGACAAGGCGCCCCGGAGCTTTCAAGCGCAGCGTACTGCAGTACGTGAGCATTGAAAGCGAGGACGCAACGCCGTATGGCCGACGACCAGGAGATCGCCCCGCTATCGTTACAGCTTGATCCAGGTGGACTTCAGCTCGGTGTACTTGTCGAACGCATGCAGCGACTTGTCGCGGCCGTTGCCGGACTGCTTGAAGCCACCGAACGGCGCAGTCATGTCGCCGCCGTCGTACTGGTTGATCCACACGCTGCCGGCGCGCAGTGCCTTGCCGACCAGGTGGGCGCGCGACAGGTTGCTGGTCCATACCGCTGCGGCCAGGCCGTAGACGGTGTCGTTGGCGATGGCGATGGCTTCGTCCTGATCGTCGAAACCGATCACTGACAGCACCGGGCCGAAGATCTCTTCCTTGGCGATGCGCATGGCGTTGTTGACGCCGTCGAAGATGGTCGGCTCGACGTAGGTGCCGCCGGTTTCTTCCATCACCCGCTTGCCGCCGGCCACCAGCTTGGCGCCATCGTCATGGCCGGCCTGGATGTAGCTCAGCACATTATTCATCTGCGTGGTGTCGACCAGCGCGCCGACGTTGGTCGCCGGGTCCAGCGGGTTGCCCGGTTTCCAGGCCTTGATCGCCTCGACCACCATGGGCACGAAGGTGTCCTTGATGGAGTTCTCCACCAGCAGGCGCGAACCGGCGGTGCAGACTTCGCCCTGGTTGAAGGCAATGGCGCTGGCAGCCGCTTCGGCAGCAGCCTGCAGGTCCGGCGCGTCAGCGAAGACGATATTCGGGCTCTTGCCGCCGGCTTCCAGCCAGACGCGCTTCATGTTCGACTCGCCAGCGTAGATCATCAGTTGCTTGGCGATCTTGGTCGAACCGGTGAACACCAGGGTGTCGACGTCCATGTGCAGGGCCAGGGCCTTGCCGACGGTGTGGCCGAAGCCTGGCAGCACGTTGAACACGCCCGCCGGAATGCCGGCCTCGATGGCCAGCTGGGCGATGCGGATACCGGTCAGCGGCGACTTCTCGGACGGCTTGAGGATGATCGAGTTACCCGTGGACAGCGCCGGGCCAAGCTTCCAGCAGGTCATCAACAGCGGGAAGTTCCACGGCACGATGGCGGCGACCACGCCGACCGGCTCGCGGGTGACCAGGCCCAGCTCGTCGTGGGCGGTGGCCGCGACTTCGTCGTAGATCTTGTCGATCGCCTCGCCGCTCCAGCGGATGGCATTGGCGGCGCTGTTCACATCGATGCTCAGCGAGTCGCTGATCGGCTTGCCCATGTCGAGGGTTTCCAGCAGCGCCAGTTCCTGGCCATGCTCTTCGATCAGCTCGGCGAAACGGATCATCACCTTCTTGCGCTTGGCCGGGGCCATGCGTGACCACACGCCGGATTCGAAGGCAGCGCGGGCATCCTTGACCGCCACGTCGGCATCAGCCTGGTCACAGCTGGCCACCATGCCGAGCAGGCGGCCATCGACCGGGCTGATGCATTCGAAGGTGGCGCCAGACTCGGCGGCGCGGTACTCACCGTGTACGAATGCGCGAGTTTCGATGGTCAGGGTCTTGGCACGCTGTTCCCAGTCGGCACGAGTCAGGCTAGTCATTCCGGCATCCTCTCAATGGGTGGAAGCGGCGTCCGCGAGGGCGCGCACTGTCAATAATTCTGCAAGGCCAGATCGCTGGCCAAATCCTGTTCGACACACTAAACCAGAGGGCTGTGGCTTTTCAATATTTTTGACACAGCCCGGCAAAAGCCCTTGTCATGTTCGTTTTTTTAAACATAGACTGCTGCCACGACTTTCCCGCGAAGGCCCTGCTGGTCGCGCGGTTGCCGCCACCGACACAACGGAACAGCCAGATGAACATCGAGCAGATCGTCGACTTCGCCCAGGCCGGCACGGCCGCCGAGCACTATCGCCCCGCACCGGAAAAAGTGCTCAAGGGCGACCCCGAGCAGAGCGTGCGCAACCACTACAGCAGCCCTTGCGGCCAATTCAGCACCGGCATCTGGGAAGGCGCCGTGGGCCAGTGGACGGTGAGCTACAGCGAGCACGAGTACTGCGAGATTCTCCAGGGCGTTTCCGTGCTACGTGATGCCGATGGCAATGCCAAGACCGTACGCGCTGGCGACCGCTTCGTGATTCCCGCCGGTTTTTCCGGCACCTGGGAAGTACTCGAAGCCTGCCGCAAGGTCTACGTGATCTTCGAACCCAAGTAAGTACCTGACTGGAAAACGCCAGACAGGTTCCCGCCCCCGAATCCTGTTGTTGCTTGTCACCCTTTGGCCCGCCTGATGCGGGCCTTTTTCTGTTCGCTGCACAGCCGGCATGACGCGCCTGATGCATCGGTAGCCCCGCTGCGCAAGGCGCCTACACGAAACGCCCGGCAAAAAAAGACCCGCACGCAGGCGGGTCTTGGTCACGGCGGGCACGCACCAGGCGTGCCCTGATCCTGGGCTCAGGCCAGTTCGTCGAAGCACTCGGCGACGATGGCGATGCCTTTTTCCAGTTGCGCATCAGGGATGGTGACGGGCATCAGGAAGCGGATGACGTTGTAGTAGGTACCGCACGACAGCAGGATCAGGCCCTTGTCGCGAGCACGGGCGACGATCTTGCCGACCAGTTCGGCCGCCGGCTTGCTGTGATCACCGCCCTCGAACAGCTCGATGGCGACCATCGAACCCAGGCCGCGCACGTCACCGATCACCTTGTGTTTCTCGGCGATGGTCTTCAGGCCCACCTTGAGCTTCTCACCCACGGCATTGGAACGCGCGAGCAGGTTCTCTTCATCGAACACCTTGAGCACGGCCAGGGCCGCAGCGCAGGCGATCGGGCTGCCGGCGTAGGTGCCGCCCAGGCCACCGGGGGCGATGGTGTCCATGATCTCGGCCTTGCCGCACACGCCGGAGATCGGGAAGCCGCCGCCGACGGACTTGGCGAAGGTGGTCAGGTCCGGCACCACACCCAGTTGCTCGGTGGCGAAGAAGGTGCCGGTACGGCCCGCGCCGGTCTGCACTTCATCAGCGATCAGGAGGATGCCGTGCTGATCGCACAGGGCGCGCAGACGCTGCATGAAGGCCGGCGAGTTGACGTAGAAACCACCCTCGCCCTGCACCGGCTCGATGATGATGGCGGCGATGTCCTGCGGCTGCGCGTCGTTCTTGAAGATGCGCTCGATGCTGGCGATGGACTCGTCCTCGCTCACACCATGCAGCGGGCACGGCGCCTGGGCGCGGTACACACCAGCGGGCATCAGCCCCATGCCAGCGGAGTACGGCACGACCTTGCCGGTCAGCGACAGGGTCATCATGGTGCGGCCGTGGTAGGCGCCGGTGAAGGCGATCACGCCGGCGCGGCCGGTGGCGGCACGGGCGATCTTCACGGCGTTTTCCACGGCTTCGGAGCCGGAGGTCACCAGCAGGGTCTTCTTGGCGAAGTTGCCCGGCACGCGCTTGGCGATCTCTTCGCACAGTTCGATGTAGGGCTCGTACGCCAGTACCTGGAAGCAGGTGTGGGTCAGCTTGGTCAGTTGCTCCTGAACGGCAGCGATCACCTTCGGATGCAGGTGGCCGGTGTTCAGCACGGCGATACCACCGGCAAAGTCGATGTACTCGCGGCCTTCGACGTCCCACACGGTGGCGTTCTCGGCGCGCTCGGCGACGATCGGGTGGATCTGGCCGACGCCGCGCGGTACGGCGGCGGCACGGCGTTGCAGCAGGGATTCGTTGGTCTTGCTCATGGTGTCCTCATGGCCGTCATCGGGCGGCTCGGTTGCAAGGAAATGCCTCTGGAGGTGGTTCGCCGCAGCATACGATGATCGACTGCGTCGGGCCGCCGGAGGCGGGGGAAATTCTGGCTCGCTACGTTCCAGATCAGAAGGCTAGGCGCGTCGCGAGCTCGTAGGGTGCGCCGTGCGCACCATGGCACTTCAAGAGAGGCTCGGTGGCAATTGCCCCGAACCCTCGATAGCGACTAGATGCCGCCCAGGCACATGTACTTGATCTCGAGATAGTCCTCGATCCCGTACTTGGACCCTTCGCGGCCCAGGCCGGACGCTTTCACGCCGCCGAACGGCGCAACTTCGTTGGAGATCAGGCCGGTATTGATACCCACCATGCCGTACTCCAGCGCCTCGGCCACGCGGAACACACGGCCCAGGTCGCGGGCGTAGAAGTAGGACGCCAGACCGAACTCGGTGTCGTTGGCCATGGCGATCACCTCGGCCTCGTCCTTGAAGCGGAACAGCGGCGCCAGCGGACCGAAGGTCTCTTCCTTGGCCACGGCGGCGGTTTTCGGCACGTCGAGCAGAATGGTCGGTTCGAAGAAGGTGCCACCCAGGGCATGCGGCTTGCCGCCCAGGGCCAGCTTGGCGCCTTTGCCCACGGCGTCCTCGATGTGCTCTTGAACCTTGGCCACGGCCTTCTCGTCGATCAGCGGGCCGGTGGTGGTGCCGTCTTCCAGACCGTTGCCGATCTTCAGTTTGCCCACGGCGGCGATCAGCTTCTCGGCGAAGGCATCGTAGACGCCGTCCTGCACATAGATGCGGTTGGCGCAGACGCAAGTCTGACCGTTGTTGCGGTACTTGGAGATCAGCGCGCCTTCGACGGCAGCGTCCAGATCGGCGTCATCGAAGACGATGAACGGCGCGTTACCGCCCAGCTCCAGCGACACCTTCTTGATGTCCTGGGCGCATTCGGCCATCAGCTGACGACCGATCTCGGTCGAGCCGGTGAAAGAGAGCTTGCGCACGACGGGGTTGCTGGTCAGCTCGCCACCCACTTCGCCGGCGCTACCGGTGACTACGCTGAGCACACCTTTCGGGATACCGGCACGCTCGGCCAGCTCGACCAGGGCCAGGGCGGAGAAAGGGGTCTGCGAGGCTGGCTTGATCACCATGGTGCAACCGGCGGCCAGGGCCGGACCGGCCTTGCGGGTGATCATCGCGGCAGGGAAGTTCCACGGGGTGATGGCTGCGGTCACGCCGATCGGCTGTTTGATCACGATCAGACGCTTGTCCGGCTGGTGGCCCGGGATCACATCACCGTAGACGCGCTTGGCTTCTTCGGCGAACCACTCGATGAAGGAGGCAGCGTAGGCGATCTCGCCCTTGGCTTCGGCCAGCGGCTTGCCCTGCTCCAGGGTCATCAGGCGACCCAGGTCATCCTGATTTTCCATCAGCAGCTCGAACCAGCGGCGCAGCTTGTTCGCACGCTCCTTGGCGGTCAGCGCACGCCAGGCCGGCAGCGCCTTCTCGGCAGCCTCGATGGCGCGGCGGGTTTCAGCGCGGCCCATCTTCGGAACGTGGCCGATGATCTCGCCAGTGGCCGGGTTGTTCACGGCAATGGTCTGACCGCTGTCGGCGTCCAACCACTGGCCATCGATATAAGCCTGTTGGCGCAGCAGCTGGGGGTCTTTCAGTTGCATGGCAGTCTCCTTCAGTTCCGACACCCGGGCGTCGGCGTAAGTCGTTGGAGTCACGGGCAGAGCCCGCAAGGCCGAAAAGGAGCCGTGCGGGGCCTGGTAATGGATTCAGAGCCGTTGAACGTGCGAGGGTTCAGAATGACTGATCGCGCCGTTTGAAATCTCAAACGAATCCTAGGATCGGCAGGGGTAAAGGGCAATAGGTGGCCGGTCAAAATCCTTAAAATAATGGCAGAAACTTCTGAAATACAGGTTCTGGCGGCCAAAAAGTGTAAAGTCCGTTCTGAATAATGCACACTCATGCAGAATGGACGCTAACCGCCGAGATGCGTATGATTGCGCCCCGCAACGCATCCGTAGCTCAGCTGGATAGAGTACTGCCCTCCGAAGGCAGGGGTCGTGGGTTCGAATCCCGCCGGATGCGCCATTTTAGAAGCCCGCCAACGTGCGGGCTTCTGCGTTTTTGTCGTTCCCTCGGCGCTTACATCGAGCCTCATTACCCCATAGGATTGGCGCCAGGTTATGTAGGGAAGACATATGGATATTCTGTTGCTGATCGCCGGCGCCTTCGTGGTGATCTTCATCTATTGCTGGCGACGCTCAAGGCCCAGGCGACCTCCGGGTAAAAGGAAGCGCAACGGTCTGACCGGGCAGGACTCCGGCTCAGGTTTCAGTGACGGGGGCTTCGACTACAGTGGAGGCGGCGATGGCGGCGGCGGCGGTGATTGACCCACCGGCCTCGCCTCAGATCACCCCCAACGTCAGCGCCTTCAAGGTCGCCGCCGCGCGCGTGGAACACTGCAGCTTGCGGAACACACTCTCGACATGAGTACGCACCGTGCTTGGGCTGATGCCCAGGTCGCGCGCCACTTCCTTGTTGCTCGCCCCGCTGCTGATGCGCTGGAGGATCTGCGTCTCGCGTTCGCTTAGCAGGCCGTTGCCGGGCTTGCTGACCATCGGCGCCTGTTCGCCATGAGCGGCGCTGATTACCGCCTGACAGGCGCGTGGCTCGAAGCGGCCCTGCTCGGCTTCATCCAATAACATGCGGGCGGCATCAGCGTCGCTGAAGGCCGCGCGCCAGGGGCGTTCGCCGCGCAGTGCCAGCCAGGCCAGGGCGGCGCTCAGCAGGCGGTGTTCAGGGCTCAGGGCGTCGCCACTCAACGAGCGGAAATAGCCGCTGCCATCCAGACGTTCGTAGGCATGCGCGGCCAGTTGTCCAGCTTCGTTCAGGCCACCTATCTGGCTGCAGGCGCGGTGCGTCCAGTAGGGCACCAGGCGCACCGCCTCGAGATCACCGTCGAGCAGCGGGCCGGGCGTACTCCAGATTCGATTGGGCACTGCCGCCCGGCCCAGGCCGTGGATCAGCGCCGCCTTGGCGAGCAGTTCGATGCGCGGCTCGGGCAACCCCCATAGCCGACCGGCGTCGCGCACCAGGCTCGCGGCCTGGCGTGAATAGCCGGCCAGCCAGGGCAGTTTTAGGTCGATCACGTCGCCCACCAGGGTCAGGGAAACCTTCGCCCCGCCGACAGGCTGCACGCCCTCGGGTGTGCGCAGCGCTTGCAGCCAATCCGCTGCGTGGCGGCTGAGCAGATCGACGAGAGCAGCGGGATAACGGCGATCGCCCTGAGCGCCGATCCATTCAAGCGCCGCGTCCAGGCCGTGGGCGCGCGAGAGGATTTCCAGGTCGCCCGCCAACACGACCTGATACACCACCGGCGGGATATCGGGGTGACGCAGGCCCAGCGGGCGACCGCTGCCGTCGAAGCACTCGAAGATATGGCGCAGACCTCGCTCGACCTCCACCCCCAGCGCCAGGGTGCGGGCGATATCGCCGGCGATCTCGCAATGCACCTGGGCCAGCGGCGTGGTGCGCAGCATGGCGCGTTGGCCGGCGGCATCCAGGGTTTGTGCCAGCATGGCGCGGCGGCCGCCGACGTCGTCACCGAGCAGATGCATGAAGCCATCGGCGTTGGCGGTACAACCGGACCAACGCAGCAGCCCCACCTGCCGGGCCGCATCGATTTGCGCCTGATCGCCGCCACCGACCTGCACCAGCCATTGCGCCAGGCGCGCGGTACGCCGCGACTGATCGATGGGCTGGCCCATGCTCAGGTCACCGACCATGGCCAGCGCCAGCATGACGTCTTCCAGCGCGACGGCGTCATTCACCTTGCAGCTCTCCTTTATTTGCAGGCCTCGGATAAACGACCGATACCGGGACACCGGCGCATTATCGACACTGAACTCCCCCAAGCACAGGAGATTCAATCATGTTCAATACCAAGCCGCTGATCCTCGCCCTCGCCATCGCCAGCCCCTTCTTCGCAGTCAATGCCCAGGCCGCCGACGCCAAGCCTTCGGTGGTGATCGTCCACGGCGCCTTCGCCGACGGTTCCGACTGGGCCAAGGTCGTGCCGCTGCTGCAGGATAAGGGCATCAAGGTGACCGTGGTGCAGAACCCGTTGACCTCGCTGGCCGACGACGTCGCCGCTACCCAGCGCGTGCTGAACAATCAGGATGGCGACGTGGTGCTGGTCGGCCACTCCTGGGGCGGCACGGTGATCAGCCAGGCTGGTGGCGACGACAAGGTGCGTAGCCTGGTCTATGTCGCGGCGTTCGCACCGAATGCCGGCCAATCCACCGGCGAGCTGTACGGCGGCTATCCCACCGCGCCGGGCTCGAGCCAGATCGCGGCGGACAAGAACGGCTTCCTCTACCTGACGCCGCAAGGCATGGCCGCTGACTTCGCTCAGGATCTGCCTGCCAAGCAGACGGCGATCATGACCGCCACGCAAGGCCCGATCCGCGCTGCGGCCTTCGATGACCGCACCAGCGTCGCGGCCTGGAAGCAGAAGCCGTCCTGGTACCTCGTCGCCAGCGATGACCGCATGATCGTGCCGCAGATGCAGCGCGACTTCGCCAAGAAGATCGGCGCGCAGACCACCGAGGTCGTCGCCAGCCACGTGCCGCAGCAGTCGCGCCCGGCCGATGTGGCCAAGGTGATCATTCAGGCGGTGGAGAAAACCCAGGCCGCCGCCAAATAAGAACGCAGCCGCCTGAATGAAAAATGCCGCACCTTTACGGGTGCGGCATTTTTTCGTTGCAGCGTGCCGATCAGCTCAGCGCGTCACGGCTGTGCACGCCGTCGACCAGGCGCTGAATGCCCAGCGGGTTTGCGTTCTGCAGAGCTTCCGGCAGCACCTCGTCCGGGTAGTTCTGGTAGCACACCGGACGCAGGAAGCGATGGATCGCCAGGGTACCGACCGACGTACCACGAGCGTCGGACGTTGCCGGGTACGGGCCGCCATGGACCATGGAATCGCAGACTTCCACGCCAGTCGGGTAACCGTTGAGCAGCACGCGGCCGGCTTTGACTTCCAGCAGCGGCAGCAGGTCGCGGAAGGCGGTGAGGTCTTCACGCTCGGCGATCAGGGTCGCGGTCAGCTGGCCGTGCATGCTCTGCAGGGCACGGGTCAGCTCGGCGCTGTCGGCGACTTCGACGACGATGGTGGTCGGGCCGAAGACTTCTTCCTGCAGCAGGTGGTCGCCTTCGAGCAGCATGCTCACATCGGCCTTGAACAGCTGCGGCTGCGCCTGGTTGCCGGCCTGCTCGTTGCCCGCCAGGTGAGTGACCTTGGCATGGCCTTTGAGCTGCGCCACGCCACCGGCGTAGCTGCGCAGGGTGCCGGCGTTGAGCATGGTCTGCGCCGGCTGCGCGCCCATGGCATCGGCCAGGCCGGCGACGAACTCACTGAACTCGGCGCTGCGAATGCCGATGACCAGGCCTGGATTGGTGCAGAACTGACCACAACCCATCACCACCGAACCGGCCAGTTCCTTGGCCACGGTGGCGCCACGCGCCTTCAGGGCGCCCGGCAGGACGATCACCGGGTTGACGCTGGACATCTCGGCGAACACCGGGATCGGCTGCGGACGGGCAGCGGCCATGTCGCACAGGGCGCGACCGCCTTTGAGCGAACCGGTGAAGCCAACAGCCAGGATGGCCGGGTGTTTGACCAGAAGCTCGCCGACACCGCCGCCAAAGATCATGTTGAACACGCCCTTGGGCATGCCGGTTTTCTCGGCCGCACGGATCACTGCATCAGCCACACACTCGGCAGTGGCCATGTGGCCGCTGTGCGCCTTGAACACCACCGGGCAACCGGCGGCCAGGGCCGACGCGGTGTCGCCACCAGCGGTGGAGAAGGCCAGCGGGAAGTTGCTGGCGCCGAACACGGCGACCGGGCCGACACCGATCTGGTACTGACGGATATCCGGGCGCGGCAGTGGCTGACGATCCGGCAGCGCGCGGTCGATGCGCGCACCATAGAAGTCGCCACGACGCAGCACCTTGGCGAACAGACGCATCTGGCCACTTGTACGACCACGTTCGCCCTGGATGCGGGCAGCCGGCAGTGCGGTTTCGCGGCAGACAAGGGCAACGAAGTCATCACCGAGGGCATCGATCTCGTCGGCAATGGCCTCGAGGAACTCGGCGCGGCGAACGGCCGACAGGTTGCGATAGATCGGATAAGCAGCGGCGGCAGCCTGGGCTGCAGCGTCGACTTCTTCCGGCGTGGCCTGGATGAAGGTGTATGGCAGCGCTTCACCGCTGCTGGCGTCGAGGCTTTTGTGCTCCACGGTGCCCGCGGCGCGGCGCTCACCGCCGATGTAATTGTGGCCAGTCAGACTCAGCATGGCGTTCTCCTGTCAGGAGGGACGGCGACGCCGCCCCGGGACAATGAATGAGGCCTCGACCTTTTGGGTCGAGGGGTGACAACTCTACTTCAGTTGTCAGACATATGATAAGTGATAACTTCGGAATTCGTCCCCTCATGAGGGCGCAATCCGCAATCCGCCGAGCGGAATTTCGACCCGACAGCCTGCCGTCGGGCCGCAAAAACCTTACAACCGACGCACCTCGCCGACCTTCACGGCGGGCTGGTGAATGCGGATGCCATTGCGCAGCGGCTCGCCCAGCGCATCGAGACTGATCTCGAAGGTATCGCCCGGCTGCGCCTTGATGCCGTCGGCGAACGACAGCGTCGCGGTGCCGAAGAAGTGCACATGCACATCGCCGGGACGCAGGAACTGGCGGTACTTGAAGTGGTGGTACTCGAGGTTCTCCAGGCTGTGGCACATGTTGTCCTCACCGGAGAGGAACTCCTTCTCCCACAGCACCTTGTCGCTCCGACGAATACGGCTGATGCCGGACAGGTGACGCGGCAGCTCGCCGATCAGCATTTCCGGGCCGAAGGAACAGAAGCGCAACTTCGAGTGGGCCAGGTACAGGTAATTCTTGCGCTCTACCACATGGTCGGAGAACTCGTTGCCAAGGGCGAAGCCGATGCGATACGGCTGGCCATCCTCGCCAATCACATAGAGGCCGGTCAGCTCGGGCTCCTCACCGAAGTCCTCGGCGAAGTCGGGCACCGGGAAGTCCTCGCCAGGGCGAACCACGATGCTGCCATCACCTTTGTAGAACCACTCCGGCTGCGCGCCTTCGCTGCCTGCGGCCGGGCGACCGCCGGCCATGCCCCACTGGAACATCTGCATGGTGTCGGTGAGCTTGCCTTCGGCCTGCTGCGCCTCGACCTGCTGGTGCATCTTGTCGCGGGTGGAGGCGCTGCCCAGGTGGGTCAGGCCGGTGCCGGACACCAGGCAGTGCGCCGGATCGGCGTGATCCAGCGGCGCCAATACACGGCGCTGCTCGATCAGTTCGGCATAGACCGGGCCAGGCTCGACGCCCAAGCGCTCGATCTCGGCGATCAGGCCATGGCCGTTACGGATCGCCTGCAGCGCCAGCTCACGGGTCGTGGCCACACCCTTTACTACGCTGACGCGCGCCTCACCGACGACGCCGACCTGACGCTGGCCCTGCTCGTTCTCAAACTGAATCAGCCGCATTGCAGCACTCCTGCCGTTTTTTCTGTTGTTCTTGTGCGTCGCGTTTGCGACGTTGCTGGCGGGCACTTTAAAAACTGCCCGCAGTGCTGCCTAATGAAAGCTTCTGATTAGGTGATAACTTTTCGTCATCCCCATGCTGCCTCCTCTGACCTACATCGTTTCCCGCCTGCGTATTCGCCAGTTGCGACTGCTGATCGCCCTCGACGAACTGGGCACTCTGCATCGCGCGGCCGAGCGCATCGCCATCAGCCAGCCGGGCGCGACCAAGGCGTTGCACGAAATCGAGACGACCTTCGGTACGCCGCTATTCACACGCTCGGCACAGGGACTGCAAGCCAATGACCTGGGGCGTTGCGTGATCCGCTATGCGCGGCTCATCCACTCGGATCTGGCGCACCTGCATGAGGAAATGCAGAGCATCCTGCAAGGTCATGGCGGCCACCTGGCGATCGGCACCATCGCAGGCTCGGTGCCGCTGGTGCTGCGCGCACTCACCAGCCTGCGGCAGATGCAACCGGACATCTCCGTGCAGATCGTCGAAGACATCAGCCCGCGCTTGCTCAAGCTGCTCGACGAAGGCCGCCTGGACCTGGCCATCGCCCGAACCAGCGGCAGCCAGCACCCGGACGACTACGAATGCCTGAGCCTGCACGCCGAACGCCTGGCGCTGGTGGCCGCGCCGCAGCATCCGCAGCAGGCAAACCCGGCACTGAGCCTGACCGATCTGAGCGGCTACAGCTGGGTGGTCTACCCCACCGGCACTCCGATGCGCACGGTGCTGGAGCGCGAGTTCGGCGAAGCCGGCCTCGAGTTTCCCCGCTACCCGCTGGAGACCTCCTCGACCTTCACCATGCTCAGCCTGCTGCAGGAAGACCCGCAGTTGGTGGCGGTGATGCCCCACTCCATCGCCTGCTCCAGCGAGAGCTTCGGCCTGCTGCGCCGCCTGCCCCTGGAGCTGCAGACGCGCAACGAGCCTTGTTCGATCATCCATCGCCGCGGCAGCAGCCTGTCGCCGCTGGCGAGCCTGCTGCTGGAGCACCTGCGCAGCGAGCAGGACGCCCTGTACGAAGGCACCTAGCCCGCCACTTACATGGACTGGCGCAGCAACTCGGCGTAGTCCTCGGCACTCGCCAGACGCGGGTTGGTCTTGTGGCTATGGTCAGCCAGCGCACCTTCGATGATCGCCGGGAACAGCGACTCGTCCACGCCCATCTCCGCCAGCCCCGAAGGCATGCCGAGGCGACGGTTCATCTCACGAATCGCCGGGATGATTTCCTCGGCACTCCCCAGGCCCATAGCCTGAGCGATGCGCTGCAGTTTCTGCTCATCACGCACCGAGTCAGACTGCGCATTGAAGGCGATAACCGCCGGCAGGAATACCGCGTTGAGGGTCCCGTGGTGCAACCTTGGGTTGATGCCACCCAGAGCGTGGCTGAGGCTATGTACGCAGCCGAGGCCCTTCTGAAAGGCCAGGGCGCCCTGCATCGAGGCGCTCATCATGTTCAATCGCGCTTCCCGGTCACCAGGCGTACGGGTTGCGCGTTCGATATGTCGCCATGCGCGCCACAGGCCGTCCAGGGCGATGCCATCGGCAGGCGGATTGAACGCCGGCGCCATGAAGGTTTCCAGGCAATGGGCGATGGCATCCATCCCCGTGGCAGCAGTCAATTGTGCAGGCAGGCCAAGAGTCAGCTCAGGGTCGCAGATAGCTGAACGCGGAATCAGATAGGGCGAGATCACGCCAACCTTGCGACCATCATCAAGAATCAGGATGGCACCACGACCGACTTCGCTACCCGTGCCGGCAGTGGTGGGGATAGCAATCACCGGCGCAGTGGCTGCGGTGATACGGGTCAGCCCGCCTTCGATCACGGCGAACTGCTTCAGCGGGCCTTCATGGGTGCCGCACACGGCGACGCCCTTGGCCAGGTCGATGGAGGAACCACCGCCGACTGCGATGATGCCATCGAAGCCCCCGTCGCGATAACGCGCCGCCGCAGCACGCACCACGCCTTCGTTCGGGTTCGGCGGCGTCTGGTCGAAAACTTCCGCAATAGCAGGGTCGGCTAACTGCCCCAGAACCTTGTCGACGATACCTGCGGCCCGCACCCCCGTATCAGTCACGATGAAGGGCCGGGTGATTCCAATGCGCTGACACTCGGCGGCCAACTGGCCGAGGACGTCATAACCGAACTGGACTTGAGTGAGGTAGTTGATCAGTGCCATGGGGGAGCCTCTGCTTGTTTTTGTAATAGCAGGCAGCGGAAAACGTCGAGTAAGATCACTCGGACATTCTCACGGATAGCCTTGCCGCCCAGGCAAACTATGAGATAGAGGCGCTCCTGACTAATGAGAGGCGCTGATACTGCTATAAGGGAAAGCTATACATGCTGCCATCCGTCTCCTCCATTTTTTCCCGCCTGCGCTTCCGGCAACTGCGCCTGCTGATCGCCCTCGGCGAACAGGGCTCATTGATCAAAGCCGCAGAGCTGATCTCAATCAGCCAACCCGGGGCGACCAAGGCGTTGCAGGAAATAGAGACCACGCTGGGCGCGCCGCTGTTCGTACGCACCAATCGCGGCCTGGAGGCCAACGAGCTGGGACACTGCGCGATTCGCTACGCCAAGCTGATCCAGACAGACCTGACTCACCTGCGCGAAGAAATGCTGGGTATTCTCCAAGGCCACGGCGGACGCCTGTCGGTCGGAGTGATCATGGGCGCGGTACCGTTCATGACGGATGCGTTGACCCAGTTGCTGGAGGCGCACCCGGATCTGTCCGTGGAGATAGTCGAAGACACCAGCGCGCGGCTGCTCAGCCTGCTCGATCAAGGCCGCCTCGATCTGGCGATCTGCCGCACCAGCATCAGCCGCCAGCCAGAGCACTACGACTGCATCGACGTGCGTGACGAAACCCTGGCCGTGGTCGCCAACCGTAATCATCCGCTAGCCGGACGCGCACAACTGGAACTGGCCGACCTGGCTGACAGCCGCTGGGTGGTCTACTCGGCCAACATGCCGATGCGCCTTTCACTGGAGCGGGAATTTCAGCAGGCAGGGCTACGCTTCCCCCTGCAACTGCTGGAAACCACCTCGGCCTTCACCACCCTGTCGCTGCTGCAGAAAAACCCGGAGCTGGTCGCCCTGCTGTCGACCGACGTGGCGCGCTTCTGCACGGGCTTCGGCATGGCCTGCATCCTGCCGCTGAGCCTGCAGAGCCGCAGCGAGCCTTACCAGCTGATCACCCGGCGCGGAGTGAGTCTGTCATCGATCAGTCGCCTGTTCATGGCGCAGCTCACGCCGCAACAGGACACGCCCTGACAGTTGGTTGCGGGGCGGATCGGGACGCGTAGCTAACGCTCTTTTTGTCCACCATTCCAAAGACGAATGGCGTGATGGCACTTGTAGGAGGGGCTTTAGCCGCGAGCTTTTTGCGCCCTGTCGCGGCTAAAGCCTCTCCCACAGAAAACCTCACCCCCGCAGGCAGGCGCCTAAAGCAGGCCGCGTGCAGCCAGATTGGTCATCAAGGCGTTGAGGCCGAAGTGCCATACCGGAGCCTTGTCGCTGTGGTTGACGCTGTTGTGCAGGGTGCCCAACTGCTCACTGCTGATGATCACGCGATCAGCCAGCTTGTGGGTGAAACCCGCGCCAGGGGCATCACGGTCCTCGGTCGGAGCGAACAGAGTGCCGAGGAACAGCAGGAAGCCATCCGGATACTGGTGATTGCGGTTGAGCGCCTGACCGACCAGATCCAGCGGATCGCGGCTGATCTTGTCCATGGAGCTGCTGCCTTCGAGCACATAGCCGTCAGTGCCCTCGACGCGCAAGCGAACCACCGTATTGCGCACGTCATCAAGGCTGAATGTATCGTCGAACAGGCGGATGAACGGGCCGATGGCACAGGACGCATTGTTGTCCTTGGCCTTGCTCAGCAGCAGCGCACTGCGGCCTTCGAAATCCCGCAGGTTGACGTCGTTACCGAGGGTCGCGCCCAGCACCTCGCCACGGCTATTGACGGCCAGCACGACCTCAGGCTCCGGGTTGTTCCACACCGAGCCTGGGTGGATGCCAATCTCCGCGCCGCTACCAACGGCGGCCAGCACAGGCGCCTTGGTGAAAATCTCGGCATCCGGGCCGATCCCCACTTCCAGGTATTGCGACCATAGGCCCTGCTCCTGCAGCAGCACCTTGACCTGCTGGGCCTTTTCCGAGCCTGGCTTGATGCTGGCAAAATCCTCGCCTAGCACATCCCTGACCTTGGCCCGAACGCCTTCGGCCAGGCTGGCATCACCACCGGCACGCTCTTCGATCACGCGCTCGATCATGCTCGAAGCAAAGGTCACACCCGCCGCCTTGAGCACCTGCAGGTCGGCAGGCGCCAGCAGACTCGGCAGCTCGGGATTGAAGCCAGTACCACTGTTACCCAGCAAGGCCTCGACACTGCACAGCGGCGTGCCGCGCAGACTCTGCAACCCGGCCAGCAGACCCTCCTGCTCGAACAGCCCACTCAGGGTCGGCGCCAATGTGGACAGATCATAGACACCATCCTCACGCAGCAGGATCGGCGCCGGGCCGGCGTACTCTCCGGGCAACCAGGCCCGGCCGACGAGGGTTCCGCGCAAGCTATCGGTAGGCAAGGTGTTGCTGGGTGTGAGGCTGAGAGCGTAGGGCATGGCGGAGTCCTTCTTCTTATGCGACTGGAAATGCCCGCAAGGCACCCTGGGTGCGGTCAGGCCGGCTGACCATATCTCTCCATTCGCGATAACCACCAATGACTAATAGTCAGTCCGCGATATGATCCGGTTATCGAGTACTCCCGAGCACAGCGGCCATGAACCAAACAGGCAATCTCCCGACCCTTCACAACTGGCTACGCTTTCGCCACCTGGCGCTGATCGACAGCCTGGCGCGCACCGGCAATATGCACAGCAGCGCGCAGCAACTGGGGCTGAGCCAGCCGGCGGTAAGCAAGATGCTGCGCGATATCGAAAGCCAGTTCGGCTTCACCCTGTTCGAGCGCCTCAACCGCGAGCTGCCAGCCACCGAGCTAGGCGCCGAGGTGGTTGCCTATGCGCAGCGCGCGCTGAATGACTGCCAGACCTTCAGCTATCGCCTGGAAAGCCTGCGCCAGGGTGGCCACGGCTATCTCAAGGTAGGTGCGATCTTCGCCGCTACTGCCCATGCCTTGCCCGAAACGCTGCTGCGCCTGAAAGGCCGACGGCCGCTGCTGACCATCGAGCTGCTGGAAGACACCAGCGATCACCTGCTCAAGCTGCTCGAGCACAAGCAGCTGGATCTGGTGGTCGGTCGCTTCACCGACCACCAGCAGCGCCAGCGTTTCGACTTCACCGCGCTGGCCGAGGAGCCCTTCATCCTCATCGCCCGAACCGAACATCCGCTGTGCAACAGGCAGCAGGTCTCGCCATCGCAACTTACCGAATGGCCCTGGGTGCTCTACCCACTCAACACCCCACTGCGCCAGTCGCTGGAACAATCGTTCAGCGATGCGGGCGTGAGTCCACCGGCCAACGCCATCGAGACGACCTCCGTACAAACGACGCTGAAAATGCTCTGCAACAGCGACACCCTGGCACTGTTGCCAGAGGCGGTGGTACGGCAGAACCTGCTCGATGGCAGCTTGAAACAAATCCAGACGAGCCTGGCGCCCTCTCCGCTGGCCTATGGCGTGCTGCTGCGCAAGGACGAGCCCGTATCCTCCGCAGCCCGCGACTTCATTGACGCCCTGCGCACCGTCATCCGCGATGAATCATCAGCGAATAACCCCTAGTTATGACTCGATGAAAAAGCCTCATTAGACACCTCCCCGAGAGTTGCCTAGCTTCGGCCAGGCTTTGATTCCACGCCGTGCCGTCTGCCTGGCCGACTTGTTCAAGCGGAACCTAGCTGCACCTCACTCAAAATAACTTCAATAGGTGAACTTTCATGATCAAGCTAAGCACTCTGCTTCGCCCGCTCAGCATCGCCCTCGGCTTTTCCCTTCTGGGCGCCCCAGTTGCAGCCATGGCTGAATACCCGAACAAGCCCATCCAACTGATCGTGCCGTGGGCCGCTGGTGGCGGCAGCGACTCTGCCGCACGCGGCATCGCCACCGCACTGGAGAAGGAGCTGGGCGTCACCATCAACGTCGTCAACCGTCCCGGTGGCGGCAGTGTGGTGGGCCACACGGTCATGGCCAGCGCCAAACCCGACGGCTACACCCTGGGCTTCGTAACCGGTGAGCTGAACATGATGCACTGGCAGGGGCTGACCAAGATCACCCACGAAGACTTCACCCCCCTGGCCATGACCAACTACGACTACCCCGGCGTACAGGTCAGCGCCGATGCACCGTACAACAATGTCGAAGAGCTCCTGAAGGACATTGCCGACAAGCCCCAAGGCACCTTTAAGGCCTCTGGTACCGGCCTGGGTGGCATCTGGCACGTGGCCTTCGCCGGCCTGCTGATGGATCGCGGCATCGAGCCCAACAAGGTCACCTGGATTCCCAGCCAGGGCGCCGCACCGGCCATGGTCGAACTGGCCGCTGGCAGTATCGAACTCGTCCCGTCCTCAGTACCCGAGGCACGCTCGATGATCACAGCCGGCAAGGCCAAGGGCCTGGCCATTCTCTCCCCTGAGCGCAATCCGGCTTTCCCGGATATCCCGACGATCAAGGAAAGCATCGGCAGCGAATACTCACTGGGTGAGTGGCGCGGTGTCGCCGGCCCTAAAGGCATGGACCCTGCCGTGATAGCCAAGCTCGAAGACGCCCTAGAGAAGGCCTACAACAGCGAGTTCTACCAGGACTTCATGAAGCGCCAGGGTTTCGGTGTCGAGTGGCACAAAGGCGCTGATTTCAAGGCGTTCCTGGTCGAGAACAACGCGTACATGGGCGGCATCATCGAAAAGATCGGCATGAAGAAATAAGCCAGATTTTCGATACGGCGCCCCTTCGGGGGGGCCGTTTGCCTTTACTCGGTTGTATGAGAGCTCATCCATGAAAGACCTTCTGTTCGGTCTGATCTTCATCGCCCTGGGTCTGGGTGTATGGCTGATGGCCCGCGAGTTTCCGGTAGTGCCCGGCATGCAGTACGGCGCCGATTTTTTCCCCACGCTGATCGCCATAGGCATGGCCGTCGGTGGGGCATTGCTCAGTTTCAGCGCCGTACGCCAGCTGCGCGCTGAAGGTACTGACGGCACATTCGGGTTCGGCCTGCCGCCACTGGGCGTGTTACTGCCTTGCGCACTGGTCGTGGCCTACATCTACCTCAGCGAAGTCATCGGCGCCGCCCCGATGATGCTGTTGATCATGCTGACACTGCTGATCCAGCGTGGCGTACGCCTGATGCCATCTCTGGTCATCAGCCTCGTGGCCACCGCAGTCATCAGTCTCTCCTTTGGTCACCTGCTCAAGGTTCCATTGCCCATCGGGCCCCTAGGTTTCTGAGGAGCCATCCATGAACGCATTACTCGACGGCATTCTGCTCGTCTTCAATTTCCAGACGCTGCTGGTGATCCTGCTGGCCGCTCTGTTCGGTGTCTTCGTCGGCGCCATTCCGGGCCTGTCCGCCACCATGGCTGTCGCGCTGCTGGTCCCGATCACTTTCGCCATGGACCCGACCGCTGCCATTGCGGCAATCATCACCACCGCAGCCATGGCCATCTTCGCCGGCGACATTCCAGGCACCTACCTGAACATCCCGGGAACACCTGCCTCTGCCGCCTATGTTGCCGACTCTGCGGCTCTTGGCAGGGCGGGACGAGCGCGTGAAGCACTGGGCCTGAACCTTACCTGCTCGGTGATCGGGGGCCTGACCGGAACACTGGTGCTGGTCATGATCGCCCCTTCCCTGGCCGAATTTGCCCTTAACTTCAGCTCGTACGAATATTTCTGGCTGGCCGTACTCGGCCTGGGCAGCGCGGTATTCATCTCCACCGGCTCGGCGGTAAAAGGCTTCCTGTCGTTGATGGTCGGCCTGCTGCTGGCCACGGTCGGCCTGGACATGGTCACCGGCGCACCGCGCTTCACCTTCGATGTGCCCGACCTGATGGGGGGCATCAACTTCATCCCGGTAATGATTGGTTTCTTCGCCATGTACGAGGTGATGAAGCTCTATTCCATCCCCCGCGACAAGACGCGCGAGCAGGACGTGGCGCAAACCATCGCCCCCCAGCATGGCAGCGTCTTCGGCTTGGTGCCGACGCACCTCAAGCGCTACTGGAAGAACGTGATTCGCGGCAGCAGCCTGGGTGCCTTCATCGGCGCGCTGCCAGGTGCCGGCGCGGACATAGCCGCCTGGATCTGCTACGCCGTCAGCAAGAAGCGCTCGAAAACCCCCGAAGCCTACGGCAAAGGCCATGTCGAAGGGTTAGTGGATGCGGGCTCCGCGAACAATTCGGCCGTCGCAGGTGCCTGGGTCCCGGCGCTAGTGTTTGGCATTCCGGGCGACTCGATCACCGCCATCGTCATTGGCGTGCTGTACATGAAGGGCATGAACCCCGGCCCGACCATCTTCATGGACAACAGCGCCATGGCCTACGGCCTGTTCACCGCGTTCTTCGTCGCCAACCTGATCCTGTTGCCGATCGGTTATCTGGCCATCCGCAGTGCCCATATCTTCGCGGTGACGCCGACACGTGTGCTGATGCCGATCATCCTGTGCTTCTGCATCGTCGGAGCCTTCGCCATCAACAACAGCCTGACCGATGTGTGGATCATGCTGGTCTGCGGCATCGCTGCCTACCTGATCGCCACCGCCGACTTCCCCATCGCCCCCGCAATTCTCGGCTTGGTGCTGGGCAACATTCTCGAAACCAACTTCATGACCTCGATGATCAAGGCCGACGGCAATCTGCTGGCCTTCGTCGAGCGCCCGATCAGCATCGGTCTGGCCCTGCTGGTACTGCTGGTGGCCCTGTTCCCGGTGCTCGCCAAGTACTGGCGCATGCGCTATCCGCGCGCCCTGTCCTCACCCAAGGAAGCCATCGAATGAGCCGCATCGCCCCGGAACAACTGGAACACTTCATCAAGCAGCTCTTTCTCGGGGCAGACGTCAGCCCCGACGTCGCCACGGTGGTCAGCCGCGTGCTGGTCGAAGGCGACCTGCTCGGTCACCACACCCACGGCGTGAAACTGGCCCAGGGCTACCTCAAGGACCTGCGCGCTGGCCAGGCCAAAGGCAACGCCGAAAGCCTGCAGGTCATCCGCCAGACACCGGCGGCACGGCTCTACGACGCCGATTACCTGCTCGGCCCGTACTGCGTCGAACAAGCGCTGGACTTCACCGCCGAGGCCGCGCGTACCTTCGGCATCGGCGTCGCGAGCATCCGCCGCTCGCACCATATCGCCTGCCTCGCCGCCTACCTGCAACGCTATACCGAACAGGATCTGATCGCGCTGGTGTTGACCTCCGATCCGGCGGTGGCCTCGGTGGCGCCGCACGGCGGCCTCGACCCGGTATATACGCCCAACCCGCTGGGTATTGGCATTCCCACCGGCGAGAAGCCGATTCTCATCGACGTCAGCATGTCGACCATCACCAATGGCCTGGTGAACAAGACTCACCAGGCCGGCGGCCAGCTGGAACACGCCGCGCTGATCGGCCCGGATGGCCAACCGACCCGCGATACCGCGGCCTACTTCGGCACGCCGCCGGGCGCGATCCTGCCGCTGGGCAGCCTGGAGTTCGGCCACAAGGGCTTTGCCCTCGGCACCATGATCGAGGCGCTGACGGCGGGGCTGGGTGGTTTCGGCCGCAAGGATGGGGTCAAGCAATGGGGCGCTGCGGTGACCGTACTGACCTTCGACCCAGCGTTCTTCGGTGGCGTCGATGAACTGAAAGCGGAGATGGATCACTTCGTCGGTGCGTGCCTGGAAAGCCGCCCGCGGGTGGCGCAAAACCCGGTGCGCATGCCAGGGCATGCCGGCATCGCGCGTCGGGTCAAAGCCTTCGAACAGGGTCTGGAGTTGCCGGACGACGTGCTGGCGGCGCTGCGTGGAGCGGCCAGTGAGGCGGGGTTCGAGTATCCGTTCTGAAAGCGTACGGATAACCTTGGGGGCGGCATGACCGCCCCTTTTTTGTGCCCTGCGGGCGACAGGTAGGGTGCGCCGCGCGCACCAAGGGTTAATACCGATGATGGAATCGGTGCGCATGGCGCCCCCTACCGGGGCGGAAGAAAAAACTGCCTCGTACCTGCAGATTTGGGGAGTACGAGGCAGTTGGGAAACTAGTTGCGAATCCGCTCAGCCAGGGCGCGCCAATGCGCCGAGTGGATCAGGTCAGGGGTCAGCTCTTCCAGGCTGCTGCAGCCGAGCAGGCCCAGGGTGCGATCCAGCTCCGTGCGCAGGATGCCGATGGCATGCGCCGCACCCGGCCCCTTGCCGGCGGCCAGGCCGTACAGGCCGGCGCGGCCGATCAACACGCCGCTGGCGCCCAAGAGCAGCGCCTTGGCGATGTCGCTGCCGCGACGGAAGCCGCCATCGAGGAAAATCTCCATCCGCCCCTGGTTGATGCGTGCCACCTCCGGCAGGGTTTCCAGCGCCGAGACCGCGCCGTCGAGCTGACGGCCGCCGTGATTGGACAACACCACGCCGTCGACGCCGTACTGCAGGGCCAGGCGCGCGTCATCCGGGTGGATCATGCCCTTGACGATAAGCTTGCCGTGCCAGAGGTCGCGCAACCAGGCGATATCGTCCCAGCTCAGGGTCGGGTCGAGCTCGGCCGCCAGCGCGCTGGCTGCTCCCTTCACCGAGTCCTTGCCGGGCGGCAGCAGGTCGCCGAGGTTGCGAAAGCGCGGCACGCCATCTGGCACCAGCACGTCCCAGATCCACTCGGGGTGACACAGCACATCGAGGCGGTTGCGCAGGTCCAAGTGCAACGGTTTAGCGTAATTGCGCTTGTCCCACTCGCGGTTGCCGAAGATGGCGCTGTCGGTGGTTACCATGATGGCTTCCAGGTTCAGCCGTTTCACCCGCTCGACCAGCTTGGCCACGTGGTCACGAGTGCGATACAGGTAGATCTGCATCCAGGCGCGGATGCCGTCAACAGCGGCGATGTCCTCGATGGAGGTGGTCGAGGCATTGCTCAGTACGAAGGGAATGCCGGCGTCTGCCGCAGCGCGAGCCAAGTGCAGGTCGCCGTCACGGGTCAGCAGGCCGTTGAAGCCGGTCGGGCCGATCATGAACGGCAGTTGCGAGGTGCACCCGAAGAAGCTGCGCCCCAGGCTGCGCTGGCCGACATTGCGCAGGGTGCGCGGCTGCAGGGTCACGCTCTCGAAGATCGAGCGGTTGCGCTTGAGGGTGAACTCATCGTCCGCCCCACCTTCGACGTATTCGAAGGAGAAATTGGGCAGGCGGCGACGGGCCATCTCACGCAGCTCTTCGATGTTCTGCGCACGACGAAAATCGCGCCCCGGATACAGGCGTCGTTTCATGATTGTTTCTCTACAGGTTGCGAACAAGAGTTAGCGAGGGAATGCCTCTGCTCTCGGGAAAGCCCTTACGGACGCTTCAACCCTCTCCCCCAGCCCCTCTCCCGCATGCGGGAGAGGGGAGCAAAGGGCAGTCTCAGCGCTGCCAGGCCACTACTTCCTGGCACTGCTCACCAAGCCCACTGATGCTCAGGCGCATGCGGTCGCCGGCCTTGAGAAACTGCGGCGGCTTCATGCCTGCGCCCACGCCCGGCGGCGTGCCGGTGCAGATCACGTCGCCCGGGTTGAGCGTCATGAACTGGCTGATGTAGCTGACGATCTCGTCGATGGAAAAGATCATCGTGCGGGTGTTGCCGTTCTGCCGGGTCTCGCCGTTCACGCTCAGGTGCATGTCGAGATTGCGCAGGTCGGCAATTTCGTCGGCCGTGACCAGCCACGGGCCGATGGGCGCGAAGGTGTCGCAGCCCTTGCCCTTGTCCCAGGTGCCGCCCCTTTCGAGTTGGTAGGCACGCTCGGACACGTCGTTGACGATGCAGTAGCCGGCAACATGCTCCAGCGCCTGTTCACGCTCGACATATTGCGCCTTGCGGCCAATGACGATGCCCAGCTCCACTTCCCAGTCGGTCTTCTGTGCACCGCGCGGAATGATCACCTGATCGTTCGGCCCGCAGATGGCACTGGTGGCCTTCATGAACAGCACGGGCTCGCTGGGCACCGGCAGGTTGGATTCCTTGGCGTGATCGGCGTAGTTCAGGCCCACGCAGATCAGCTTGCCGACATTGGCGATGGGGGTGCCGATACGCACGCCCTCCTCGACTCGCGGCAGGCTGGCCGGATCGAGCGCACGCAGCTCATCGAGCGCCTTGGCGTCGAGCGTCCGCGGGCTGATATCGAGCACATGCTGCGACAGGTCGCGCAGGCTGCCGTCGGCAGCGACCAACCCCGGCTTCTCTTGGCCCGGCGGGCCATAACGCAACAGTTTCATGCCTGTTCCTCTTCCTTGTAGGCACGTACACGCACGCCGTTGATTTCACCCAACACATCGAACAGGCGCGGTACGTACTTGTCGCCATGACCTAGTGCCTTGGCCAGCATGAAGGTCTGGTACACCGCATCGGACACGATGCCGGTGGTCGGCGTCATCTTGGTCAGCTCGGTGTAATAGCGCATGTCCTTCTCGCAGTTGGCCAGGGCGAACTGCTGCCCGGAATCGTCGCCATGCAGGACGTAGGGAATGATCCGCTCGAAGGTGCGGCTGTAACCGCCGCTCATGCTGCAGATTTCGGCGAACGCAGCCAGGTTGATGCCGTTTTTCGCCGCCGTGCAGAAAGCCTCGGCGAGGATGGTGGCATTGCCCTGGGAAATGAAGTTGTGGATAACCTTGGCCTTGTGACCCGAGCCCAACGGGCCAAGGTAGTGGATGGTCTCGGAGAAGCATTCGAGCACCGGACGCACCCTGTCGAGTACTTCGGCATCGCCACCAGCCAGTACGTTGAGGCGCCCTGCTATAGCATCCTTGGGCGTACGGTTGACCGGCGTATCGAGGTAATGGCCACCCTGTGCAAACACTTGCGCGGCCAGCTCGGCGGTGCGATTCGGATCACCCGTGCTGCAATCGACGACGATCTGCCCCGGGCGCAGGCCAGCGAGGATACCGGTCTCGCCTGCCAGAGCGCGGCTGACTTCCGCCGTGCCTGGCAGACACAGCAGCACCACGTCGACGGCACGCGTCAGCTCGGCGGCGTTGGCGTATTCGTGGGCGCCCTTGCTGACCAGATCCTCGACCGGCTGGCGGTTACGGTGCGCCGTGACAGCGAGGCTGAAGCCCTTGTTCTGGATGTTGCTGGCCATGGCATGGCCCATCAACCCGAGGCCGATGAACCCAACATTGATAGCGGTCATGAGACTCCACCTTGCATGTGGCGGCGATGCCCGGCACATGCGGTGCCGAGCAAGGTCGCAAAGGGTTAATGAGCGTTGCGCACCTTGGCGATCTCGGCGTTCATTTCGGCCATCAGCTCAGGGCCATATTCGGCCACCAGCTTCTCGACGGTCGGACGCACCTGCTCACGCATGCGCTCGATTTCCTCAGGCGCGACTTCGTTGATCTGCATGCCATGCTTGGCCAGCGCTTGGCGCGAGCTGACGTCCATTTCGCGGGAGACCTTGCGTTCGTAGGCCTGGGCTTCCAGAGATGCGCTGCGTACCAGCTCACGCTCGGTTTCGTTGAGCTTGTCCCAGGTACGCTTGCTGAAGATCGCCACCAGTGGATCGTAGAAGTGGCCTGTCAGCGACAGGTACTTCTGCACCTCGTAAAACTTTGAAGTCTCGATAGCTGCCAGCGGGTTCTCCTGGCCATCCACGGTGCGGGTTTCCATCGCGGTGTAGAGCTCGGTGAACGACAACGGCACCACGTTGGCACCCAGCGTACGGAAGGATTCGATGGCAGTAGGTATCTGCTGCAGGCGCAGTTTCAGGCCCTTGAGGTCCTCGACCTTCTCGACCGGATGCTTGCTGTTGGTGACGTGGCGGAAGCCATGATCCCAGTAACCCAGGCCGATCAGGCCGTGCGGTTCCAAGGTGGTCAGCAGGTTCTGCCCGGCTGGACCGTCGAGCACAGCGTCGACCTCTTCGGTGTCCTGGAACAGGAACGGCAGACCATACAGGGCGAAACCCTTCTCGATACCAGAGAGCAGGCCGGGAGTTACCAGCGTCATGTCGACAGTGCCGCCCTGTACGGACGAGATCACCTGCGCATCGCCACCCAGAGTGCCGCTGGCGAAAACCATGACCTTCATCTTGCCGCCGCTCTTTTCCTTGATGATCTCGGCGAATTTCTGCGCGCCCAGGCCGTGCGGGTGATCCTTGGCCTGGACGAAGGCGACCTTGAAGTTGTGGCGATTGATCTCTTCGGCAGCCTGAGTGGCGGCAGACAGCAGCAGGGCCGAAGAGCAAAGCAGTGCGGTGAGGGCTTTAGGGATGAACGTCATGGTGTTTCCTCTTGTTTTTATTGCCGCCACGCATGGCGGGGAAATGGGCGAAACAGCCCGTTGCGCATTCGCAGTCAGAACACGACGAATGCGGCGTTGTCGATCAGTAGAGCCACTGCGCGGGTATCAGCAGCAATTGCGGGAAGGCCAGCAGCAGGCCGATCACCAACAGTTCGGCGAGCAGGAAGGGCAGCACACCGCGAACGGTGGCGACGAAGTCGATCTTCGCCACACCGGCCACCACGTTGAGCACCAACCCCACAGGCGGAGTGATCAGCCCGATGGCGCAGGTCATGACGAAGATCACGCCGAAGTAGATCGGGTCGATACCGGCCGCGACCGCCACCGGCATCATCACCGGGGCTAGGATCAGGATGATCGGTGACATGTCCATGGCCATGCCGATCAGTACGATGATGGCGACGATCAGCAGCATCAGCAGACGCGGGCTGTCCATCAGCGGCTCCAGCACCTCGACCACCGAACTCGGCAGGTCGGCGACGGTGATCATCCAGGCTGCGACCATCGCCGAGGCCACCAGGAACATCACCATCGAGGTGGTCATCACGGAAGACACCAGCACCTGGTACATGCTTTTCCAGGTCAGCTCGCGGTAGATCACCAGCGACACGAACAACGCATAGACAGCAGCCACCACCCCCGCCTCCGTGGGCGTGAAGATCCCGGCGCGCAGGCCAACCAGGATGATTACCGGCAGCAGCAGTGCCCAGATACCTTCGTAGAACGCCTTGGCGACCTCTCGCATCGGTGCTCGCGGGCGGGTAATGAGCGTCTCGCGACGCGAGATGATGGCCCAGGCGAGACACAACGAAGCGCCCATCATCAGACCGGGAGCGATACCGGCGAGAAACAGCTTGGTGATCGACACGTTGGCCGCAACGCCGAACAGAATCAGGCCAATCGAGGGCGGCAGAACCGGGGCAATGATGCCTGACGCAGCGACAAGACCACCGGCGGTCGCCCTGTCATGCCCCACCTTGACCATCATCGGCACCAGCAGCGCGGCCAGTGCAGCTGCATCGGCCGCGGCCGAGCCCGACAGGCTGGCCAGCACACAGGCCGCCAGGATGGTGACGTAGCCAAGCCCGCCCTTGATGTGGCCGACCAGGGCGATGGCCATGTTGACGATGCGCCGGGACAGACCACCGGCATTCATCAGCTCACCGGCGAGCATGAAGAAGGGCACGGCCATCAGCGGGAAGCTGTCGGCACCGTTTACCAGCCCCTGGGCGACGATCTGCGCGTCGAACAGATCGAGGTGATACATCATGGCCAGTGCGCACAGGATCAGCGCATAGGAGATGGGCACGCCAATGGCCATGGCGCCCAGCAGAGACAGCACGAATATCGCGATGATGACCATCACATCACTCCGATTCTTATTATGAAATTGAGCGCCGGCGGCAGGCCGGCGAAATGCCGGAAAGCGCTACTGATGCAGCTCCGCAGGGAGATCGGGGCGCGGTATTTCGCCACCTGCTGCCAGGCGGGCGACTTCGTAGAGATGGATCAGGCAGGCCGAGATACCGAAGAACACACCGGAGCCGTAGAACAGGCCCATCGACCAGCCAGCGACCGGCGACGGCACGTTCCAGTTGATCTCCATCTGCTGCCAACTCCCCCAGAAGAACAGCCCCGAGCAGGCCAGCATCAGCAGTTGGGACAGGATCAGACAGCCGCGTTCCCCCCAGCTCGGCAGCGCCCTTAGCGCCAGGTCCACGCTCATGTGACCGCGCTCGCGCAGCAGCACCACGGCGCCGAGGAACGTCAGCCAGACAAAGGCCCAACGCGAAATCTCTTCGGAAATCAGGATGCTTTCGTTGAAGCCGTAGCGCAGCACGACGTTGCCGAATACCAGCACCACCATGGTCACCAGGCAGATGATCGCCAGCACCTTGAGCAGGGTGAAATAGCCGTCGACGAGCTTATGCATGACGGCACTCCAGCAGACGGACGATGGCGGCGTACAGGCAGGAAGTCGGCTGGCAGCCAACGCTCCCGGAAGGATGGGAATGATCCATCTGGAAAGCCTCACATTGTTGTTTTTGTGCGCTGACAAGCAGCCGTGTGAGGCCGACACTAACATCACAAATTATTGCGTGCAATGTTCATTTTTGTCAGTATCGCGGCCAGACGATCACAACAACAACGAGAACGCGCCATGCAACTCATCACCAACAGCCAGACCGTGGTTATCCTCAGCGACCAGGATTCCGTAGCCGTCGCCCGCCGAGCCCTGGCGCGTGGCAGCCGTGTGGAAAGCATCGCCCTGAACGCCCTGGACGACATTCCCGCCGGGCACAAGATCGCCCGCCGTGCCATCGCCGCCGGCGAAGCCGTGCTCAAGTACGGCCAGGTCATCGGCGTGGCCAGCCAGGACATCGCCGCCGGCGCCCATGTACACACCCATAACGTGTCGATGCCGCAGAGCCACGCCAACAACCAGTTGCCGCCGCCCATCGCACGTACGCCAGTGCTGCCGCCGGAGCAGCGCCGCCGCTTCATGGGCTACCGCCGCCCGGACGGGCGCGTCGGCACGCGCAACTACATCGGCATCCTGTCCACGGTGAACTGCTCGGCGACTGTCTCGCGTGCGGTGGCCGCGCACTTCAACGGCTCGGAACTGCTCAAGCGCTACAACATCGATGGCGTGGTGGCGCTGACCCACGGCAGCGGCTGCGCGATCAACACCGAGTCGGAAGGCTTCAAGTTCCTCGAGCGCAGTATCTGGGGTTACGCCTGCAACCCCAATGTGGCGGGTGCACTGGTGATCGGCCTGGGCTGCGAGACCAATCAGATCAGCTCGCTGATGAAGCGCTACAACATCAGCGAGGGGCCGAACTTCCGCGTCTTCAACATCCAGAATGCTGGCGGCACCCGCGCCAGCATCGCCCGCGCCATCGAGCAGGTGACCGAGATGCTCGAAGCCATCGGCCGCCTGGAGCGCACCTCGGAAAGCGTCGAACACATCATGGTCGGCATGCAGTGCGGCGGCTCCGATGGCTACTCGGGCATCACCGCCAACCCGGCGCTGGGTTATGCCGCCGACCTGCTGGCCCGGCACGGCGGTACCGCCATCCTCAGTGAAACCCCGGAAATCTATGGTGCCGAACACCTGTTGATCGCCCGGGCGATCAGTCATGAAGTCGGCCAGAAGCTGCTCGACCGCCTGACCTGGTGGGAGCAATACACACGCATCAACGGCGCCGAGCTGAACAACAACCCCTCGCCAGGCAACAAGGCCGGCGGCCTGACCACCATCCTGGAGAAATCCCTCGGCGCAGCGGCCAAGGGCGGTACCAGCTCGCTCAACGGCGTGTACGAGTGGGGCGAGCCAATCACCGAGCGTGGCTTCGTGTTCATGGACAGCCCCGGCTACGATCCGGTGTCCGTGACCGGCCAGGTAGCCTCCGGCGCCAACATGATCTGCTTCACCACCGGGCGCGGCTCGGTGTCCGGTTTCAAACCCGCGCCGTGCATCAAGCTGGCCACCAACACCGAGATGTTCCGCAAACTCGAGGAGGACATGGACATCAACTGCGGTGGCATCGTCGACGGTGAGCTGAGCATCGCCGAAGCCGGGCAGAAGATCTTCGACATCCTCATCGAGATCGCCTCGGGCGAGCCGTCCAAGAGTGAGCTGTACAACTACGGCGATAACGAATTCGTGCCGTGGCAGGTGGGTGCGGTGACCTGATTTGCGGGGCGAGGCGGCGCACCCTGAGACGAAGGGTGCACCGTGCGTACCACAGGCCGAACGACCTAGGCTTCGATCCGCTCCAGATACGGCACTGCAGCGATCTGGTTATGCTCGCGGAACTGCGCCAGACGCTGCTTGACCTTGTGCTCGGCGATCACCAGGTGTTCCTCCATGCTCTGCGCCGCCAGATCGGGGCGACCGGCCTGCAGGTTCTCGAAGATGCTCAGGTGCTCGCGGAAGAAGGGTTCTTCATCGGGGAAGTAGCTCTTGTCCAACAGGATGTGCTTACCCGACAGCAGCAACGAGTGGGTACGCCGCAGGATCTGCAACATCTGCCGGTTGGGGCAGCAGCCGAGGGTTTCAATGTGCAGGTCGCTTTCCAGTTCGTCGAACTGGCGACTGTCCATGTCCGGGTAGAGCGCCATGGCCTGGTGCAGACGCTCGATGTAACCCTCGATCCGCTCGGGTTCGATGAACTCCGCAGCGCGCACCAGCACGTAAGGCTCCAGGCGTCGGCGCACCTCATAGAGTTCGCCGAGTCGCTCCTCGTTCCACTGCCCGAGCTGCCAGCGCGAGCGCTCGTCGCGCTCGACCAGGCCCATCAGCGACAAGCGCGTCAGTACCTGGCTAGAGACCGTACGGCTGATGGCGTAGTGGCGAGACAGTTCGAGTTCGTTGATGCGATAGGTGCCGAACAGCGACTGGTGCAGCAGGTCGCGTTCGATCTGATCGTAGACGGACTTCCAGGTTTCCGTCTTGCGCGGGGCCTGAGTGCGGTCATCCGTCAGTTTGAAATCGCTCGCCTCCAGCGTGCGCCGCAACACCTTGCCAGGCTGCGCCCCGACCAGATAACCACGACCGTCGAACGTGCAGACCAGACCTGCCTGATGCAGATTGAGCAGCGCCTGGCGCACAGGTGAACGGCTCACACCGAACAGATCCGCCAGGGGGCCTTCGAGCAGCAACGTTCCCGACTTGAGGCGACCTTTGCGGATGCTCGTTGCGATGAGTTCGAACAACTGATCGTTGAGATGCTTCTTCATTATTGTTTTCGGGTCGTATGTGGGAAGGGGAAGAACCGCAGAGCGCCATACCCCGCAATACTCCTACATATGACAGCCTCATACAAAACAGCTATTGCATGCAATGTTCTTTATCGACAACTCGTTGCACCATGACGACATGCGCCACCCGATGTGCACGCCCTCACAACGAGCGCAACCGGTGATCCCCAGTGCCTCGCAAGCGCAAGCAGCCGTTCGGTCACAACCCGTTGATGACGTGCTTTCGCTTGCGCCCCAACAGCGAGCCCCCTGTTTCAACCTGAGCTCGAGGGCACTCACCGTCACCCTCGAACTCGCGTCAGGCCAAAGGCGACTGAAGCCGCTTAGCGGCTGAGCATGAAGGTTTCGAACTCGAGATCGTCCAGCGCCTCGTTGAGACGATACAACCCGAGGAGCACGCACAGCAGCAGCGACAGGGTGAAACCGTAGCCGAAGAACGTCGGGCCAAGCATCTGGCTGAACAGGGTCAGCGCACCGTTGGCCAGGACGAAGAGCACGCAGAGCTCGAGGACGATGGCGCGCTTGTCCAGGTAGAAGAACACGTTGAGCAAGGCCATGAACACCACCTGAATGCTCACGCCGATCACGTCGATGTAGAACAGCGGCAGGTAGTAGTGCGAGATGCCCAGCCAGGACAGCAACTGCGGCGCGAGCAGAAACAGCAGAACCAGGGTCAGGCCCTGGACCTTGCAAATTTCCATCAGGCCCTGGCGAATCGCCAGGATCATCTGCTCCTTGAGCCAGCCGATGTGCTGCAGGGTTTCCCCGCCGCGAATCGCGTCATAGACCCGCTCGTACCACTCGGCGAAGTCGGTTTCGATGCGCACCAGGAACACCGCCATGCCGGGGATGATCGACAGGTAGGCGAGGAAGATCGGCAGGTCATAGAGGATCGATGCGCGCAGCGGGCCGATCACGGCTTCGGAAGTCGAGGGGTTGAACCAGAAGATGAACTTGTCGATCCAGATGCCGAGGTTGTAGCACAGCCCTGTCAGCAGCAGGCTGCCGAATACCTGGCGACGCTTGAGGAAATCGAACGCGACCAGGCGCTCGGCCGGGTACTCGCGAAGGATGTCGAAGAGGAAGATGAACAGCAGGCTGGAGTGACCGATCAGCAACCCCAACAGCAGGCCGTCGATATTGAGAAAGCGCAGCAGATAGGCCGAGGCGACCATCAGCGAGTAGCCGAGAAACATCACCCCGAGGATGCGGTTGTAGGCCTTCATCCCGGACAGGAAGATGATCACCAGCCACAGGTTGCACAGCACCACGAAGTTGGCCATCACCAGCAGGCGATAGGAAAACGACTGATCGAACAACAGGCCCAGCACGCAGATCGCCAGCAGCCCCGAGACGATCGTCACCAGCAGCAGGATGCCCACCAGGTTGGGCAGGATCAGGTCCAGGCGCCGCTCGAACAGCCGGTCGGACACGAAGCGGGTGAAGAACAGCTGCAGCCCGCCGGTGAGGATCAGCGACGTGGCCATCAGGTACGTCACGGTGACCAGAAACTGGCCGATCAGCGTTTCCGGCAGCACCGCCCCCAGGCTCAGTACGCCGATGAGCATCACGCTGATGATCGACAATACCCAGGGGCCGGAACTGATCAGGCCGGCATACAGGTAGGCGCGCATCGTCGATGTGTAGGAGTCCTTGGACAGGATCTTCCTCAGTTCAAAGCCTATACCCGCCATTACTCGCTCTCCGTGCCTTCGCGATACAACTCGCGATAGCGCGCGAGCATCAGTTCTTCGGTGTAGTAACGGCGCACGCGCTCCAGGCCGACGGCCTGGGCCGCCTGCCAGCGCTCGGGATCGCGTAACAGCGAGAGGATGGCGCGCGAAGTGGCCTGCGGATCGGCAATCGCCACGACTTCACCCGCCGTGCCGAGTTGGCGATCCTCCTCGCTGGAACCCTCGACCAATTCGCGGCACGACCCCACGTCACTGGTCACCACCGGCGTGCCGGCCGCCCAGGCCTCGAGCACCACCAATGGCTGCGCCTCGCTGATCGAGGTCAGCACCATAACACCCAGTTGCGGCATGACTTCGCGCACCTGGCGAAAGCCAAGAAAACGCACCTTGTCCTGCAACCCCAGGCTGGCCACCAGGCTGTGGCACTCGGCCGCGTAGTCCGGATCTTCTTCTTCCGGGCCGACGATCCAGCCCTCGGCTTCAGGGATGACGCTGACCACGCCACGAATGGCGCGGATGAAGGTTTTGACGTCCTTGATCGGCACCACCCGCCCAACCAGGCCGGCCACCGGCGGCACGCCCTCTGGCCGGCTGAGCAACGCCTGATCCCAACTGGCCAGATCGATACCATTGGGGATGACCCGAGTACGCTCCTCGGGAGCGCCGTCGAGCACCTGACGCCGCCGGTTGCCCTCGTACAGCGCGATGATCGAATGGGCGGATCGGTAGGTGATCAGCCCGATACGCTCGAAGAAGCGAATCCACAGCCTGCGGATATAGCTGACCTCCGCATCGAGGCCGGTGCTCAGGCGCTCGTCGGGGCTTTCGGCGATCCAGCCCGCCTGGGCCAGATCGATCTTGCGTTCCTTGGTATAGATGCCGTGCTCGCTGAGCAGGTAGTAGCAGCCCCAGCGGCGCTGCAGGACGCTGCCCAACATGCCCGCGTAACCGGTGGAGATCGAGTGCAGCATGCGCGCGCGCGGCAGCGTTCTGGAGACCTCGGCCAGCATGAACAGCGGCGCCTGCATGGAGCGCAGCGTCCAGAAGTAATTGACGAATGACGGATCGGCGCAGTGCTGGGTATAGCCGTCGACGATCGCATCCCAGCTGGCACGACTCTGCAGGAAAGCCTCACGGCCAATGCGCCCGGTAGCCAGGGTGTCGACGAATGCATCGCCCTGCTCGGCGCTGGGCTCCTCCGGGTTGTGCAGAAAACGGTGCACATCCAGCATCAGCTCGGCCAGCTCCGCGCTCGCCCGCGTACTGGTGGTGGGAATCGAACTCCAGGCATCTTCGAGAAAATGCTCCTGAATGTGCACCACGTTGTCCGGGATGGCGTAGTGGCGCTTGCCGTAAGCCTCCTTCTGACCGCCGATGAACAACACCGAGAAGGTCAGCTCAGGCAGCCCCAGGATCAGCTGGTTGATCCAGCTCGACACGCCCCCGCGCACGTAGGGCCAGGTTCCCTCGAGCAACAGGCAGACATCGACGCTCTGCACGTCGGGAACAGCGGATTTCTCACTCATAACCAGTATCTTGCCAAGGCCGCGAAGGGGGGACGTTGCAACAGCTCGGCCGGCATGGTCGCCAGCATGTGCGGGATGTCCGCATAGCGTTGCCGCAGGAATGCGATCTCGGCCCGATAGGGCGCCAGTTGCACCGCATCCATGCCGGCCTGTGCGGATTGATCGAACTGCGCCAACGCCTCGTCGAGATTGCCCTGTTCCATGGCGATGCGTCCGGCCAGCAAGTGCAGCTCGCCACCCGGGTTACCCTGCAGCGCCGCCATCACATGACTCCAGGCCTGCTGCAGCACGTGCTCCAGAACACTGCCCTGAGCCAGGCCGACATAGGCGAGTTCCCAGTACCAACGCGCCAGTTCGGCGTGCAGCGCGATCTTGCGATCCGTGCTGGCGCTCTCCATGTTTGCCAAAGCCTGTTCGATACGCTGGTTGATTCGGCTTTCACGTTGATCGAGCATCGAGTAAGCCAGCAAACGCACATCGTCGGATGGGTCGCGCAGCGCCAGCTTGAGAATCGGGATGGCCTCCTTGCTGCGCATGCGGCGTGTGGCGAAGATCGCCGTCAGACGCTGATCGGGATCAGGGGCATGACGCAACACATCCTGCAGCCCGCCATCGCTGAACATCAGCTCGCGCTTGCGCTCGCGGGGCCGGAAGGGCAGCTCGGGAACGGCGGTCGCCTCCCAGGACTGCACCTTGCGCTTGCGCGGCAAGTAGAGGGCCGGAAACAACGCCAGCGCTACGCCGATCATCCCGATCAAGGGGATGAAGAACGAGACGCTGAAAATGAACAGCAGGCTCCAGGGCAAGGGGTAGCGATAGCGGCGCGGCAGCAGCAGCCAGATCCCTGCAGCCAGCATGGCGCTTCCCAGGCCATGCGCCGTGGCATAGAGCAACGCGGCCTGAGGAATCGGGAGATCGCTGACCGCACTGGCCCAGCTCCCGACCTCAAGCAGCGCGGCGCCGCTAAACAGCCACTTGCTGATCATTCAATGCACACTCGTTGAAGAGGAAGTGTCGCAATGCATCGCGCTCATCACCGCCCTCGAACAGGAACTGATGCGTCTGTATGCCCAGCGAATCAAGATCTCGGCCCTGGCCGAAGCGTTCTGCGAAAAGCTGCCTGATACGCACCAGATAGCCCTGAGCGCCCTCACCCGAGGTCAGCGGCAACAGCACCAGCACCAGGCGACTGCCGCGCCCGTTGATGACCTTGAGCTGGACATCGAGACCGCGCTGGCTGCCCTCCAGCAGACGCTGAATCTCTTCTCCATTTTCCTCGGCGAGTTCGAACGCATAGAGGCTGGCCGGCAAGTCGTGGTCGCGCGCATCGCTCAGCGAGCGCTTGAGCAATTGCGAGTAGTGCTGGGCGTCGGCGTCTGGCAGTTGCAGGGCCTGCGCATCGCTCATCAACAGGTCGGCGATATGCCCGGACAAAATCGCCAGCAGGCTGAAACTGCGCTCGTGGAACATGAAGAACGGCATCTGCTGAATCGCCAGAACCGCCAGGATGCGGCCTTCGGTGTCGATCAGCGGCACACAGACCTGCAACGCGGAATGCCGGGCGCCTTCGCCACGATCCAGCACCTCGGAGCGCACACTGACCAATTCACCGCGCTGCAGGCACTGGCGCAACAGCACGTCCTTGCCATTGAGCTCGCCCATTTCCCCCAGCGTGGCCAGCGGTTGGGGGTCGACCTGGGCGTTGTCCATGACCCGATAGAGCCCCGCCACTCGCAGCGCCCCATATTGGGCAAGCAGGGAGATGACCGTATCGGCCAGGGTCTTCAGGGCATCGCGATCACCCGGCAAGGCACGCAGCTGTTCGCGCAAACTGAGCAGCGAGCTGCGCAGACTCTGGTCGTTGCCCGCTACGCGTTGCTCCAGGCGGTCGTGCGAGATGCGCAGGATATGGTGGGAGCGGGTAAATTCATCGAGCCGCAGCTGGCGATACTCGTTGGCCAGACTGAGCCGCTCGAGACGGCGCTCCCAGATGTCGCGGAACTCACCGACCAGCATGCTGCAGAGCAACATGCCGACGATGAAGGACGCCGGGATCTCCAGATAGAGCGCCCACCCCGACAGCCGAAACACGAACAGCGCAGCAATCAGCAATGCAGCACTGAACAGCCCCTGCAGGAATCCGTAACGAACGCCGAGCAGGATCGGTACGAGAATCATCCAGGGGAACGACGCCACCACGAGCAGGGGGTCGTCCGGCGATAGCCAGTAGCCGAAACCTAGGGCGAGGAGGCTCAGCAGGCAGGTTTCCCACCAGGAAACACGGCCACTGGCCCTCGGCGCAAGAATGAAATCCTTATGGGCAGACTGCATCGTCATCACTCGAAGTCGAGGTTACCGACCAGCTCACGCAGCACCTTCTGCGCCGCCCCCGCCAGACTCTCGCGCGACCAACCCGCACGGGCACCACTCGAGCTCCAGACCACGCGACCGGTCGCCGGCTCCAGCACCTGAAGACTGACGCCCACGGCGGGTTCACCATCGAGGCCATTCTTGTACTGCCACTCCTCGACGCTACCGGTGATCACGTAAGCCAGACGCTGTTGGCGCGCCCAGTCGAGCGCCTGGATCTGGCGCTCACGGTCGTCCTGCAGCAACAAGTCCTGTCGCGGCGTCTGGGGGTACATGAGCGGGCGTACGCCCTCTTCCGCCAGAATGCTGATCAGGATCTGCTCGGCGCGCTCACCAGCCTGCGGCGTCTGGGCGTAGTTGACCAGCGGCGCGACGCCCCAGGCGGCATCGCGCGGCAGCGTCTGGCCACTTTCGCGGGTGAAGCTCGAGCACCCGGTCGCGAGTGCTGCAATGACCACCAGGGTCAGGCAACGGATGATTTGCATCGTCATTCCTCCTTTGAGAATCCTTGCTTAGCGCCCAAAGCGGGTGCTGTAGGTAATACCCATGGACCCGCCGGCATCACCCTCTCCACCACGGGGAGCGGATTGATAGCCGAGGGTCACAGCCAACTCGTCATCTCCGAACAACTCGACGCCAACCCCCAGGTTGATACCGTAGTTGAACTGCTTTTCCGTCCACTGCCAGCCGGCAATGGTGTCGACCATCCAGGTGAACTGTGGACGGGTTCGATTCAGTGCGCCGGGGAAGCCTCGGCGCCAGGTGCTGGCGACATACACCTGGCCGTAACGATCCTGCATGAGCTCCTCGCCCGGGATCGTCGCCCCTGGCGTGGTATCGAAGGGTATGTAGGCACCTCCGTTCGCGCTCAGAAGCTCACTGGGAACCTCGCTCTCGACACTGTTCTTCTGGTAGTCGAGCCCGGTGCGCAGCAGCCAGGAAGGATCGTCGAAGAACAGCATGTGCCCCCACTCGACGGATACGCCATTGCCAGTGCCGAGCGCATCGCCGCTTCTCGAGCTGTAGCGGCTGTGCGTGATCGACCAGCTCAGCTGGTCACGCGCGGAAAAGCCGTGCTGCCCCCTGAGGCCCAGGCCGTCACGCATACCCAGGGCGCGCAACAGCCCGGTGTCATCGGTCTGCCGGTGCCAATCCACGGCGACGCCCAGCTCGTCGCGCGAGCTCAGGCGCCAGGTCCGCTCGACGCCCAGGCCGTGGCGATCATCGTCATCGCGCAGACTGCTGTCGAGGTACAGGCTGAGGTCGCCATCGGACAGCTCTCGACGGGTATGCAGCTTGAGATTGCGCTCGTTGCCCATCACCGCGCTGTCCAGGTTGGCGCTGTCATAGCGCATCTGGTCGAGTTGCAGATCGGCATACCAGTCGTCGCCCAGATTGCGCGCGACGCGCAAGCGAGGCCCGGAGATATCCAGGTCGCCGAAGTCCATCTTCTGCCAACCCAGCTGGAGGCCCTGCGGTGAGCGTTCCAGCATGCCGGTGGCCTGATAGAGCAGTTGCTGGCGAATGGACGCGGGCTGCTCGTCGCCCTGGGCGCTGAGTGCGGTGGCCAATGCCTCGCCGTCATGCCCCAGGCGCGCAAGAACCTCGACCTGATGTGCCACGTCCAGGCCGCCGCGCTGCAGAAGACGCTGCATCTGCTCACGGTTATCGCTACGCAGCGCCTGCTGAATCTGGTCGTAGTTGCCTGGCTCGAGGCCGCGCGCAGCCCCCCATGCCAGCCAGTCGTCCTTGAGCGCCGCCTGGTTGCCGGCGTCCAGCCGCTCGAGGAAATGTTCGAACCAGAGTTGCAGCGTCGCCTGTTCGCCATTCCACAACTGCCTGGCCTGCGCCAGCGACACCAGCGAGCCCTGGCTACCGGCGAGCAGGCGCAGGTACATGGCATAACCTTCCGGCGTCGCGAGGATGCGTGTGCGGTCCATATCCTTGAGCAATTGACGACGCAGGCGCCAGGCCAGGTCGGCATAACCGGCAGCCTCGGCGGCATCGGCATAGGCAGCCAGCACCAGACGATCAGATGGATTGGACTTGAGGTGCTGACGGAACCAGAGCAAGGCCTCGCGTGTGTTGTTGAGCATCATGTGGCCGGTCGCATAGGGCAGCCACAAACGACTGTCAGCGACAGCTCGCGAGCGCCATTGCGGCAGCAGCGCTGCGAGGGCATCGCGCTGGGCATTGTCGATGTAGAACCAGAGCATGCGCTGACGTACCAGGTTGTCTTCCGGGAACTGAGCCAGGGCTTGCTTGTAGAATGCATTGGCCTGCTCGTATTGCCCGTCCTGGGCTGCGAGCGCTGCACGGGCGAGCCAGTAGTGCGAACTGTCACGGCCCGCCGGCGACTGCTCCGCTTCAGCCAGCAACGCTCTGAGCGTATCCCAGTCACGCAAGGTCTCGGCCAGTTGCAATGCCATGGTCAGCCGCGCCAACCTGCCGGTACGCCGCCAGCTTTCGACGAGGACCTGCAGGGCGCGACGCGGCTCTTTGTCCCAGTAGATTCGTATCAGGCGATCTTCATCGTCCCTGTCCAGCGGCACGTCGAGGCTGACCAGGCGCTCGTATGCCGCGCGAACGTCGGCATCACGCTCGAGCTTCCAGGCAAGATCAGCACGCAACTGCCAGTACTGCGGGTCATCCACCGCGCTCGCATCCACGGCGGTCAGTACCGCCCAGGCCTGCTCCGGCTGAAAGAGGTTCCAATGCACCTTGGCCCAGCGGATACGGTCTTCAGTGGTCAGGCTCGTTCGCTCAGCCATGCTGGCCCAGAGCTCAGCTTCCTTGTCGAGCTGCTGGGTGTTCTCCAGCAACATGCGCAGGCGCTTGCGGGCAAACAGATGATTGGGGTAGCGCTGCAGATAAGCCCGCAGCCAGGACTCCGCATCTTCAGGAGTGCCGCGGACCTCATGGCTGTATACCAGCGTATCCACCTCCTGATCCGTCATCTGCCGCTGACGGTCGATGGCCGAGAGGGTACTGACCACCTGATCGAAATCGAACAGCTGCAATGCATAGCGCCAGACACGCTCACGCATTGCCGGGTCTTCCTGATGGGCGAGCATCTGCACCCAGTAGTTCAGTGCCTGCTGGGTATGACCGGTCCACTCAGCCAGGCGGGCCAGCTCAGCCATCAACTCGAAATCATCGGGAGCCTGCTCCAGCAGTTGCGGCCCGAGCTGCCAGGCACGCTCGATGGCACCGGATGCCAGACTGAGGCGGAAGTCGGCATTGAGCGCCCGATGATCATCGGACTTCAGGCTCAGCCAGTGCTGAACGAACGTCTCGGCAAGATCGAAACGCTGCGCCGCCTGAGCTGCGTCCACGCCTTCGGCAAGCCAATCCAGCGACTCTTGCTCGGCATTCAACTCGCCAAGATGCTGAGCCAGCAGCTCCGCGGCCTGCGCGGAGTGGTTGGCGGCACGCAAGGCGTTGAATGCCTCACGCAGGAGCTCGAGCCGCTTTTGCGCATCCGGCTCTGCCGCAGCCAACCGCAGATAGAGTTGCGCAGCCCCACTCTGGTCATTGTTCGCCAGGCTCCACAGGGCGGCCTCGCCCAGCCAGTGCGTGCGTCGCTCGGCATCACGCTCGGCAAGTGCCTTGTAGGACGTCACGGCAACATCCAGGCCGCCGATCTCCAACGCGTAACGCGCTGTACGCTCCAGCATGGAGTTATCCAGGTCAGCCATGTTCAGCGACCGCAACTCAGCGATCAGCTGTGCACGCTGCGCATCGCTGATACCGTTCGGATCGGCCTGAGCCCTGAGGATATCCAGCATCACCACATAGAACGGCGTAATGGCCACAAGGCGGCCTTGCAGCTGCTCGAGGTACTCGCGGGCGCGCTTGAAGTCACCGACCTGAATCAACTGATCGATCAGTCTCAGCCGCAGTTGGTCATCTTCAGGGTGTGCCTTGATCAGCAACTCGGTATAGCTGATGGCAACCGCGTCAGGCGCCGTATCAGCGGCCGGCAGGAATACGTCCTCGCTCTTGTAGGACAGCGCCAGCAGCGCAATCACGAAGAGCGCGACCAGCACGATCATCCATGGGTTGAGCAGGCGCGTCTGGCGCTCACGTTTACTGGTTGCAGATAAGCTTTCCATCTCTCACCCGCTTCATTGGCAACTCGAAGTGCCAGATACCTTTGTCAGCCCTCGCCTGAAAGCGACTGCCCCCCACCTGTACCTGACACGCCTTGTCCGAGCGAACGCTGAACGTCAGCGGGAATTCTCCCTCGAAGGAAAACGTGACGTTTCTATCATCGTTGTAACGCCAGGCAGTCAGCGGGATGTTGGCCTCTTCCAGAGACGGACGCGGATCACGCGTTTCGCGCAGCACCAGCACAACCTCAGGCCCACTGAGATGCACGTACCGTCCCTGTGGCAGATCACGCACGCCCGCAACCCCTTCGGAGCGTGACAGATCGGGCCAGCCCAGCGCCGGATCGAGACGCAGCGTACGCATACCCACCAGCCCCCTGACCAACCATGCGCCATCGCTGCGCTTGGCCAGGCTCGCTCTGTAGAGGCCCTCTACGCGCTGGATGTAATCGCTCATCCACAGCGACAGCGGCTGGCTGTCGACCATGGCCTGATAGGTCTGCTTCATCACCCGAATGGAGGCCTGCTTGGTCCCCGAGTAGAAGTGGTAATACAGATGAAAGCCGCGCAGGCGGCGCGGGCTGTCGGTCAGCGCGAAGGTTTCCTGCACACCACGGAAGCCGTAGTAGGGCCCCGTCCATAGATTCGTATAGACGTTCTCGTTGATCACCGGCGCGTAGAAGTGCAAGCCTCCGGAGGTCGGACGAATCAATGGATAGAGGCCGGTCAGCGAAGGGTAGGCATTGGTCAGAACCGTGTTGCCGCCGTTGACGTTGGGCAGACCGCTTTCATAGGCCAGCTTGAGCGTCTCGGCACTGGGCATGGCATCGCCCGACCAGAAGATCATCTTCACCGGCTTCTCAGGCGTGGTCAGGCGCTGATTGATGTAGTCGCGTGCGCCCACGACCTCGCGCTGCATGTCCAGCGTCTTGTAGCCCGGAATGGCCATCATGTAACCGTACTGCGCCTCGAAGTCCTCACGCTGGGACGCCTTCTCCGGCTGCCAGAAGAACGGGTGACTGAAGGTGTGGCTGGCGACTTCGACCTTGGGATCGGCAAATATCTTGCGGGCAATCGGCTCCAGCTCGCGAGCCAGGTGCGGATACATGCCCTTGGGGCCGACCTCGCCTTCGATCACCGACACCGAAGTCAGTAACGGATAGGGCGTGATGAAATCATCCAGTACCTGGATACCGGAGTACGGAGTACCGGTTACTTCAGCGCGCGAAACGAAACCATCACCATCGAGGTGCACGGTGGCGATACGCCGACCGTTTTCCGTCGTCGTGTCAGGCCTCGGCAGAGGGGGCAAGGCAAAGGCGCGCTGGAGGAACGCGAAGGGGTCAACGATCCAGCGACGGTGATCCAGCCCCTCCTCGAATACATAAGGCGTCAGCACGTATCCACCCCAACTGCCCGTAGCGACAGGCACATAGCGCCTCTCACCGCTACGCAGAGCCACAGCGGCCTGGGTCACGTCAGGATTGGTAACCGTCAGCGCGGGCAGCTCCCGGGTACGCAAGCGCATGGGCGCCTCGAACCCACCGACCAGCGCGGCATCATGCGATTCCAGCACGGCGTCATCGGCAATCGGCTGCGACAGGGTGCGAATACCAAGACGGCTGAGCAGGCTGTCGTTGTCCAGCGGCAGACCGGAAAAGAAAGCCAGCGGCACCTGTTCATCGAGCCGCTCGTTCAGCCAATCCTCGAAGATGTCGCGCTTTTCCGGGGCGCCACTGGTCATCCATACCACGACGCCGGCATACAGCCCCTTGAGCGAACGTTGCGGCAGCGACGCGTCGGCAGGCCAGTAGTCGACGCGATAGCCCAGGTACTCGAGCAACCCGCCAAGATAGATATGACCCGGGTTGTCCTCGACCTCGCCTTCGCGAGGGTCATAGACCAGACCGATACGCCGTGGCTGGACCTCGATGGAACTCATCCCCAACGCATTCAGTGCAGGCGACGTGATGTAGGGAATGAAGCCCTCACGAACCAGGCGCGCAGCAAGTTCGCGAGACGCCTTGCGCTGCTCCGGAGGCAGGTATTCGATCGCCACGACAGGGATGCCTTTTGACCGTGCGTCATCGAGGTGTGGCAGCAACCAGTCGCGATCACGCTGCGGCACCTGACGATAACCGCCACCTGCAGCGTCCCAGCCTGCATAAAGGGACTCTACGGCGACGGCAGACGCGACGCCCGGCAGCTCGGGCAGCACATCGAAACCCCGATTGAAGAACAGCTTGAGTCCGGGCTCGCGGCGATGCATCTGCTGCAGAAGACTTTTCAGGGCCAGGCGCTGCGGCTCCTGAAAAGCCTTGGGTTGAAGATGGAAACTGTCCAGCGTATCGAGAAAAACGCCGTCGTAACCTTGCGCTTTCAGAGCACTGGCCCGGCCAAGGAGATAGTCGCGCCAGGCGGATGCCTCGAGATCCATGACCTGACTGTTCCAGGCACTGTTTCTGATGCTGCTGGCTGCGCCCTGCAAGCCGGCCGCGGTGAGATCACCCTGGTATTCACCGACCGACAGGTAAGCGAACACCGTGCGGCCCTGGGCTTTGAGATACGCGAGGTCGGAAGCGGAGACATGTCCGGGCTCAACAACCACCCACTCGAACTGTGAAAGCTCGGGGAGCGGCGGCTCATCGGCGTACCAGAAAGCTACGCTGGAGGGCTGGGCAAGTGCTGTACTAGCGAAAAACGCAACGGCCAGGCTGAAAAGCCCAGCTATTCCCTTTGAGAATTTCAACTGATCAACCCACTGAACTGGAAAGCGCTTGCACGCCTACTTCTCACAGAAACCTCTGGCGAGGCGTCCCCCCATCACTTGCTGAAACTCTAGTCGACCCCCGGACCTCGAGCACAATCGTGACGCTTGTTATGTATCGGCATTGAATCAGCCCACTCAACAAACTGTCAATTTTCTGATATTCGACTCAGACAGGCGGCATCAAATCTCAAAATAAGTCAATTAAATGACTACCATTGAGCAATAGATGCGCCAAAATAATAGCCTTTTGGCATCAATCCGAGCAATCTTGCGCCAGAGACTCGACAATTCTCGCTTCGCTATTGCACGCAGAAGAGAAGCTACACCCCTCAGCACTGCCGGACTCTCAGACCGGCGTGCTGGCCTGCATCGAGGTGCGCTGCGCGAAAGCCTGCTGGAAGTCCGCCAGGCCAGGATGAGCGGCGCGCCAGTCGAGGTCGGCGAAGCGGAAATCCAGATAGCCCAGCGCACAGGCGACGCCAATCTGCGCCAGGTCGAGCGGGCCCTGAAGTTGTCCGACATGGCGCTCCAGCTCTACCAGAGCGCGCTGCACCTTGCCCAGTTGGCCATCCAGCCAGGCCGCCCACTGCAGCTTTGCCGGGCGCACACCGCGCTCGTAACGCGCGAGCAGGGCCGCGTCCATCAGGCCGTCGGCCAGTGCGGCCAAGCGCAGTACCTGCCAACGCGCCGCATCGCTCGGTAGCAGCTTCTGGCCCTGGTGCAGGGTATCGAGGTACTCGCAGATCACGCGGCTGTCGTACAAGGCCTCATCGTCATCCGTCAGCAGCACCGGAATCTTGCCCAGCGGGTTGAGGGCATTGACCCGTTCGTTGAGCGTGGTCGGCAAAACGGCGGTGTCGAGCAGCTCGATTCGGTCCAGCAGGCCGGTTTCCGCGGCCAGCACGCGAACCTTGCGGGCGAAGGGTGAAGCGGCGGCGTAGATCAGTTGCATGGGCAGATTCCTGGGGCGCGTGAAGAGAGAGCCGATTAGCGCTCGCACTAAAGCACAGTTCGCACGCCAAGATCATCCGGCCAAGCCGGCTCACACACCACCAAAGTCGCACCTGCCGATCACCGCTGCCCCGCGTGGATACGGCACAATCAGCCATCGCAGGAAAAGGACAGGCCGATGTTGATCGATGAAGAACTGACCCTGAAGAAGCTGGAGGTCTTTCTCGCCTTCATGCGCAGTGGCAACCTGGCGCGCGCCGCCAGCGAGCTGCAGACCAGTAACGTCAGCGTGCACCGCGCCATTCACTCGTTGGAAAGCGCGCTGCGCTGCCCGCTGTTCAAGCACGAGGGACGCAACCTGATTCCGCTGGAGAGCGCCTATGTGCTGGAGGAAAAGGCCCAGAAGCTCATCCAGGACGCCCAGGAAATGGTGCGCCTGACTCGCGAGGCGGCGGGCTTCGGCGCCGAGCGCTTCAAGCTCGGCGCGCTCTACTCGCTGACGGTGAAGACCGTGCCGCAACTGATCATGGGCCTGAAGCTGCGGCGCAGCGAGCTGAACATCGACCTGGTGCTCGGCTCCAACGTCGACCTGCTGTACAAGCTGAAGAACATGGAGCTGGACGCCATCCTCATCGCCCTCGACGACAGCGTCAGCGACCCGGATTGCGAACAACTGGCGCTGTTCTCCGATGACATCTTCCTCGCCACACCCAATGACTCACCGTTTGCCGATCACGCCGAAGTGGATCTGGCCGCTCTACGCGATTCAACCTTCATCACCCTGACCCAGGGCTACGCCACCTTCCGCGACGGCGAGCGGGTGTTCAAGCAGGCCGGCTTCGAACCCAAGGTGGCGATGCAGGTGAAAGACATCTTCACCCTGCTCAGCATGGTCAGCTCGGGCGTCGGTTATGCCCTGCTGCCGGGGCGCGTGGCGGCGGTGTACGAGAACCGGGTGAAGCTGATTCCGCTGCAGGCCAAGTACCACCTGCAGCAGCATATCGGCGTGGTGTTCCTCAAGGCCAAGGAGCGCGATCCGAACCTGCTGGCGCTGCTGGCCGAATGCCGGATGTATAGCCGGCAATCTTAGGAGCCGAGAATGAACTTATCCGCAGGTGTGGCACGGCTGTAGGAGCCGGCTTGCCGGCGATCAGGGCAAGAGTATCGCCCGCAAGCGGGCTCCTACATGATCACGGTGGCATAGAAAAAGCCCGCCACAAGGGCGGGCAAAGGTCAGCCCAGAAGGCCTCGCATCAGAAAGTAGAGCAACGATGGACCAAGCAGGCAGCCCAGGGCGGTGTAGAACGCCGCCGTCAGGCAGCCGTAGGGCACCAGCTTGGGATCGGTTGCCGCCAGGCCACCGGCCACGCCGCTGGAGGTGCCCATCAGGCCGCCGAAGATCACCGCGCTGCGCGGATTGTTCAAACCGATATAGGGCGCGATGAAAGGAGTGGCCACCATCACCAGGATCGCCTTGATCAGGCCGGCGGCAATCGACAACGCCATGACGTCGGAGCTGGCACCGATGGCTGCACCGGTCACCGGGCCGACGATATAGGTCACGGCGCCGGTGCCGATGGTGGTCAGGCTGACCACATCGGTGTAACCGAAGGCCATGGCCACCGCCACGCCAGCGATGAAGGAGGTGAACACGCCGACGAACAGCGCCAGCACACCGGCAAAACCAGCGCGCTTGAGTTCTTCGACGCTCACGCCGAAGCCGGTGGCGACGATGGCGAAGTCACGCAGCATGGCGCCGCCGAGCAGGCCGATGCCGGCGAACAGAGGAATGTCCACCAGGCCCTTCTGACCACCGGTGTAAGCGCCGCCGATGTAGGACAGCAACAACCCGAGCAGGATGGCGATGGCCGAGCCGTGCAGGCGACCCTTGGTGAACTTGTCGGAAATCCAGTACGACACCCACATGGTGATGCCGATGATGGCGAAACCGCTGAGCAGGCTGTAGCCGGTAATGACTTTCATCAATGATTCGTACATGGCAGTCACCGTGGCGCTTTGGTCAGGGAGGGAGCAGCGTCGGTTTCAGGCTTCTTTTGCCCGATCCGGCTGAGCGCGGGGACCAGCGCAAAACCGATGGCGACGGCAGCAGTACCGGCGAGAATTGCCATGGGGCCACCTTTGAGGGCTCCGTAGACGTTCTGCTGGGCGGCCATGGCGACCACGATGGGGATGTAGATGGCGCTCCAGAACTCCACGCCCTGTTCCGACTTGCCGGTGAACAGGCCACGCTTGCTCAGGTAACTGCCCAGGAAGATCAGCAGCATCATGGCGATGCCGACACCGCCGACGTTGGCGGGGACGCCGATGAGTTTGCCCAGCAGCTCTCCGATGAAGATGCCTGCCAGGGTACAGAACGCCAGAAAGGCGACACCGTAGATGATCATTGTTGTTGTCCTCGGTTCATATCGAAGTTGTTGTTCTTGTGCTTCGGTAAACGCTACGGCTCAGTGGTCGCGGCTTACCTCCTGACGCAACATGGCGTCGAGTGTATCCAGACGTGCGCCCTCGAAGGCGATTGCCTGGCCGGCGTCGAAGACGCGCCGGGCGAGCCCGGTCAGCACGCCGCCGGGTGGCAGTTCCAGGTGCAGGCGCACGCCGCGTTCATAGGCGGTGACGAGCGTGGCCTGCCAGTCGACGACACGGCTCATGTTGTAAGCCAGATCGTCGCTCAGGGTTTGCGGATCACGGATCAGGCGCGCCGAGCTGCTGCTCAGGTAGCGCACCTGCGGTGTACGCAGCTCGACCTTGGCGAATGCCGAGGCCAACTCGCGAGCCGGTGCATCGAGCAGTTCGCAGTGCGACGGCACGCTCATGGCCAAGCGTTTGGCCATACCGGCGCCGAGGGCGCGAGCTCGCTCGGCCACAGCGGCCATGGCGGCATCGCTGCCGGCGATCACCAGCTGGGTTTCACCGTTGATGTTGCCCAGGTACACCGGGCCTTCGGCTTCGGCCAACAGACGTTCGACGCTGGCCTGGTCGAGGCCGAGAATAGCGGTCATGCCGTAGCCACTGGGGTAGGCGCGCTGCATCAGCTCGCCACGCAGGGCGACCAGGCGCACGGCATCGGCAAAATCCAGCGCACCGGCTACCACTGCAGCGGCATAGGCGCCAATGGACAGGCCGGCCACATAATCGGGGCGATGGCCGCGTTCGCCCAGCAGCCGCGCGGCGGCCACGCCGGCAATCAACAGGCAGAGCTGCACGGCGCGGGTGCTTTGCAAGGCTTCGGCCGAATCCAGCAGGCGTACATCTTCGCCCAGCGCGGCGCTGGCCTGCTCGATACAGGCCTGCACTACCGGCGCGGCGGGCAAGGCCTGAAGCATGCCGGGCTGCTGCGCGCCCTGCCCAGGGAAGGCCCAGAGCGTACTCACGCCGCCACCTGCTGCAGTTGCCAAGGGTCGCGCACCAGCAGCGGGCCGTTCTGGGTTTTCAGCAGGACGCGCGGCGTCTCGCTGGCCCACTCACGCAGCGCCACAGCGCCGTAGGGAGTTTCCAGCTGCAGGTCGATACGACCCGGCGCGGCATCCAGCAGAACGCACAATGTGCGCGCCTCGGCGCGAGAAAGCTGATCGGGCGCACGTAACGACAAGTCGAGATCGCTATCCGGGTGGGCGGCGCTGATACCGCTGGCCAGCTCGAAGCCCAGGCTGCCGGTCACGCCCCAGGCCAGGCCCAGGGCATCGAAACGTGGTGCCAGTTGGCTCAAGGCTCGCAACGCCGGCCAGTGCGGCTGAGCGTGGCTACGCCAGCGCCCGGCCCGGGCCACGGCTTGTGGGCTGACCAGACGGCTGATCTCGTTTACACGCATCCAGGTGGCATGCCGCTGTTCACGTGCGGAGCCACGAATACCCACCGCGACCCATCCGCTGTCAGCCGGTGCTCGGCGCACAACCACCGGCACATGCCCGCCCAGGGCGGCACGAGCCCAGGCCGGCGCCTCCTGCGACAGGTGCTCAGGAAGCAGGCCCCAGAGCAGATCATGTGGACGGGGTGTGGGGTGCATGGTTTCAATCTCCGGGTTATTGGCATTTCGCTTCTGGTTGACGGGTTACAGGCGCCCTGCGGCTGACCTCGGACGTAGGGTGCGCCATGCGTACCGATTCGGTTTCTGGTGCGCACAGCGCACCCTACGGCGGCCGTTCACACCCCGTTCACCACTGCGCGCGCAAGGCCTCACGCACCTGCGTGGAGGCTGCGCGGTTGGCGGCGCCCAGGCGGTTACGCAAGTTGCGAGGGCTGCCTGCGATAGCGGCCAGGGCACGGCTCAGGGCGTCCTGCACGCAAGCCAGGTCGGCGGCCGTCGGCTGCGTCACCTGCTCCACATCAAGCACCTCGGAGAGCAGGCCAAGCGAGGCGTAGTTGTCCAGGTCGTAGGCCATGGGCGGCACGCTGGCGGCCAGCGCCTCCAGCTCATCGACGCTACGCAGGGTGATGCGCGCGGCCGCGGCCTTGCCCATGGCATGCACCATGACTCCGGCATCGCGCAGGGCGATCAGGCGGTTGGCCTGGTAGCCGTGGGCGAGAAAGGCGCCGGACATGGCCTTGCCCACCAGCAGGCCGATCACCGCGTGCCCGGCCAGGCGGGCACGGGCATAAGCGTCCACCGCGCCGGCCAGTGCCTGATGGATGCCATAGGCCTCCTCACGCCGGCCGTAGGCCTGGCTGGGCACATCGACGATGGCGATCAGCGCACGCTTGTGCGGGTTGCCGCGATCTGCCTCGATGGCTTCGTCCACCGCCTGTGCCAAACCCCAGCCTTCGAGCAGGCCAACCTCGCCGTTGCGCGCGCGGGGGAAGGGATTGTTGGCATCGGCGATCACGGCGATGTAGCGCACCGCCTGACCGGCCAGTTCACCATCGGCCACGCGTAGCGAGGCAGGCAACCCTTGTTGCGGCTGGGCAGCGCCGGTTAGCGCCTGAAACCAGTGCAGGCCGCGTTGTTCCTGTGCAGTTGTCATGTTCATGCTCCCTGGTAGGCGCTGCGCACGGCAGCGGCATCGGCCTGGACGGAAGTGTCGACAGCGCGCAGGCGCTGGAGGAACCAGGCGTGGCGACGGCTGCGCTCCTGCGCTGGTTTGCCCTTGGCGAACAGCCCATGCAGTTCGCCGCGGATCGCCTCCACGTCGTCGCTGACATAGCCATCGACCAGGCCACTGGCGTGGCGTTGCTCGCCGCCGGTCAGGCTCCAGATGAAGGGACGGTCACGCGAGTCGTACTCGTCCAGCCCGGCTTCCTGTTCGATCACCTGCGGGCCGTTGAGGCCCAGGCGCGCCTCGCGGGTCACCAGCAGGTAGCTGCACAGCCCGGCGGCGATGGACATGCCGCCGAAGCAGCCGACCGGGCCGGCCACCAGGCCGATCACCGGCTGAAACTCTCGCAGTTCGACGATGGCGGCCTGGATCTCGGCGATGGCCGCCAGGCCCAGGTTGGCTTCCTGCAGGCGTACGCCACCGGTTTCCAGCAGCAGCACGGCGCGGCTCGGCGTGCCATTGCGGTTGTCTTCGGCGGCCAGCTCCAGGGCACCGGCAATCTTCGCCCCGCCTACTTCACCCAGACTGCCGCCCTGAAAGGCGCCTTCGATGGCAATGACCACCGCTGGCTGACCATCGATCAGCCCCTTGGCCACCACCACGCCGTCATCGGCCTGGGGCACGATGCCCTGCCTGGGCAGCCAGGGCGACATCAGCCGGGCGAAGGGGTCGAGCAGCTCGCGGAAACTGCCGGCATCGAGCAGTGCGCGGGCACGCTCGCGGGCACCGAGTTCGGTAAAACTGCGCTGCGCCAGCAGGCGCGCAATGTCTTGCTCAGACATGGTTCAGTTCCTCCAGGCCCTGTTCCAGGCGCAGGCGCACCACACCCGGCGTGGCGCCGAAATCATGAATGGAGATGTTCAGCGCGGGCAGCTGCTGCTCACGAAACATGCGCTCGAACAGCAATTGCCAGCGCGGCGCACTGCCGTTCACCGAGGTCACCACCTGGATCGCCAGGGTGCCGGCCTGGCCGGGTTCGAGCAGCACCTCCAGGTCGCCGGAGCCGACGCAACCCACCAGCGCGCGGCTCTGTGCCGGTTGCCCGGCGGGAAATTCAAAGGACAGGGTTTCCATTTCACAGACTCCCAAGCTGCGCCGGCAGGCCATGCTGCAGGCGGTCGAGGAACAGGGTGGCGGCGAGCAGATCGGCAGCGCCGCCGGGCGAGGCGCGCAGGCGCAACATGTCGCGTTCGAGGTCACGCAGACGGCGACGTCCGTCGAGGCTGGCGCAGCCGCCAGCGGCGAGCACCGCGCGGGCACCGCTCTGCATGCAGCTCAGCCCGGCCACGCCGGCGCGGTAGAGCACACAGGTGTCGGCCAGCTGGGTCATGATCGCCAGCAGCGCATCGAGGCGGGCGTTCTGCTCGCCTGCTCCGGCGTCTCGGCTGCGCGCCAGTTGCGGCAGTGCCTGCTGGATCACCGCAGGGAAGCCAAGCTGCGCCTCCTCACGAGCGCCATGCACGCCGTAGAGACGGCACACCTGCGCACCATGGCTGTCGCCAGTAACCGGTGCGGCGCGGTCATCGAGAAGCGCCAGACGCGCGGCACGCAGGGCGACCTGCGCTGGCGCCGGCTCACGGGGATCCAGCGCGGCTGCGGCAGCGAGCAGCCCCAGCGTCCAGATCGCGCCACGGTGAGTGTTGACGCCGCCGGTGACGCGCAGCATCTCCACCTCGCCTTCGCGGCCGATACGGCCGACGTCTTCACGCAGCGTCTGGTCGATCTCGCCGCGTTGCTGCGCGGCCTCGGCCATGGCCTTGAAACTCGGCCACAAGGCCAGCGCCGAGGCGTGCATCAGGCCCAGGTGCAAATCCGTGTGCGCGCCGCTGCCGCGACGGTCGACCAGCCCCGGCTTGGGCGACAGATCGGCCTCGTCGATCAGTGCGTCGACAGCCAGGTCGGCCAGCCAATCCCCCAATGAAAGCCGGGGCTGAATTGCAGTGAGTGCATTCATCACCAGCTCCTGAACTTGGCGGGCGGGTTGTACAGGCCGCCCGACCACTCGACCAGCTCGGCGATGCTCTTGGCTGCGAGCAGTTCGCGAGTGGCATCGGTGCGGCGGATGCCGAGATCCTCGGGCAGGGCGATCAGCCCTTCGCGGCGCATGCGCGCGGTGTCTTTCGGGTCATGGCGCAGGCCGATGGCGGTGACGCCGGCCACCGCCGCGATCATCGCCTGGCGCTCTTCCAGGGTGCGCGCCTTGTACAGGTAGGCGATGCCTTCCTCGGTGAGCAGGTGGGTGACGTCGTCGCCGTAGATCATGATCGGCGCCAGCGGCATGCCGACCTTCTTAGCCATGTCGACGGCATCGAGTTGCTCGACGAAGGTGGGCTTACCGCCTTCCTGAAAGGTCTCGACCATCTGCACCACCAGCTTCTTGCCGCGCTCGAGTAGCGGCGCGTCGCTGTCGGCCGGGCGCATGTCCAGCCAGGCAGGTGTCGAGTGACGGCGACCGCGCGGGTCATGGCCCATGTTCGGCGCACCGCCGAAACCGGCCAGACGACCACGGGTGACGGTGGAGGAATGGCCCTCGCCGTCCACCTGTAGGGTGGCGCCGATGAACAGGTCGACCGCGTACTGCCCGGCCAGTTGGCACATCATGCGGTTGGAGCGCATCGAGCCGTCGCGGCCAGTGAAGAACACGTCCGGGCGCTGGGCGATGTAGCCCTCCATGCCCAGTTCGGTGCCGAAGCAGTGCACGCTCTCGACCCAGCCGGTCTCGATGGCCGGGATCAACGTCGGGTGCGGGTTGAGCGTCCAGTTACGGCAGATCTTGCCCTTCAGGCCCAGCGATTCGCCGTAGGTCGGCAGGATCAGTTCGATGGCGGCAGTGTTGAAGCCGATGCCATGGTTGAGCGACTGCACCTTGTGTTTTTCGTAGATGCCACGGATCGCCATCATCGCCATCAGCACATGCACCGGCTTGATATGGCGCGGGTCGCGGGTGAACAGCGGCTCGATGTAGAAAGGCTTGTCGGCCACCACCACGAAGTCGACCCAGGACGCGGGAATGTCCACGCGTGGCAGCTCGTCGACGATCTCGTTGACCTGGAAGATCACGATGCCGTCGGAGAAGGCCGTGGGCTCGACCAGCGCCGGGGTGTCCTCGGTGCTCGGGCCGGTGTAGATGTTGCCGTGACGATCGGCCTGAAAGCCCGCGACCAGCGCGACGTTGGGGATCAGGTCCACCAGCAGGCGCGAATACAACTCGATATAGGTGTGAATCGCGCCGACTTCCATCTGCCCGTCTTCGAGCAGTTGGCCGATGCGCAGGCTTTGCGGCCCGGCGAAGGAGAAGTCGAGCTTGCGGGCGATGCCGCGCTCGAACAGGTCGAGATGCTCGGCGCGACTGACGCTGGGCATGATCATGTGCAGGTCGTGCAGACGGCCGGGATCGGCCTTGGCCAGCGAGCGGGAAAGAAAATCCGCCTGTTTTTGATTGTTGCCCTCGAGCACCACGCGATCACCGGGGGCAATCAGTGCCTCAAGTGCAGTGACTATCTTGTCGCTGGGCAGGACCACGCCATCGGCGAGGTTGCGCACCTGATCGAGTCGCCGGGCTTTTTCAGCGCGACGACGCGACCACTGCGGCGGTGGGGATATTGTTGTTGTCATTGAAGACTCCACGAGTTCCGCTGTCGTGGAGGCACATTAGGAGCGTGACCTTGTGGTCATCAATCAAGCAGCTCGCGCAATCGTTACGCCCAAGTTAACGATTGCTCAAGCGCGGGCGTCAGCGGCGCCATCCAGCTCCGAGCGCGCAGGCATTCTGGCTACTTCAAGCCGGTCACGACCACGTTGCTTGGCCTGGTAGAGCAGCTTGTCGATGCTGTTGAGAAAATCCAGCGGGCGGTCGTGGGCGCCCGGCACCAGGGTGCCGACACCGAGGCTGATGGTAAGCAGGGACGACACCGCAGAACGCTCATGGGGAATGCGCTGCTGGCGCACCTGCTGCCGGCAGCGCTCGGCGATATAGCGGGCGGCAGCCTCGTCAGTCTCCGGCAGCACCAGCACGAATTCTTCGCCACCGAAGCGCCCGACGAAATCCCGTGGCCGGCTGGCCGCGCGGCTCAGGGCCTGGCCAACGCTCTTCAGGCAATCGTCACCCTGGATATGGCCGTAGTGGTCGTTGAACTGCTTGAAGTGATCGATATCCAGCAGGATCAGCGACAGCGGCTGCTGGGTGCGCTGGGCATTGGCCCATTCGGTGGCCAGCACGCTGTCGAACATGCGCCGGTTGGCCACGCCGGTGAGACCGTCCTTGTAGGAGTATTCCTCCAGCTGCTTCTGCAGGGTCAGCAGCTGCTCCTCGGTCTTCTTGCGCTCGCTGATGTCGAACATGAAGCCGATCAGCGAATCCACCTCGCCGTTGTCGTCGCGCATCACATGCACCACGTCGCGAATCCACACGTAGTCGCCGGCGGCGGTCAGTGCGCGGTAGTCGGCCTCATGATCGACGCCGTTCTGTGACTGCGCGATGCAGAATTCCACCACCTTCTCGCGGTCGTCCGGGTGCATGCGCGTCGCCCAGTCCTCGGCACTGACCCAACTGGCCTGCGACCAGCCCAACAGCGTCTCGATCTGCGGGCCGATGTAGGCGAAGGTCATGGTCTTCCAGTCGATCTTCCAGGGAATCGCCCGGGTGGACTCCAGCAGGGTCTTGTACACCGCCTGATCAGTTGCTTCGCTCATGCCCGTCACCTCTGCCCGACTAACGCTTGTTTATAGCGCAAAAGCGGGTCGCCAAGGTGACGAACTAGCGAATGGCTATCAGGCCTCTTTGGCCTGCAGGCCCGCGTACAGGCGGGTCAGCTCGTTGAGATGGCGGAACAACGAATCAGTGCTGATGGTGATGGCAGTCCCGACGAAGCCCTCGTTGGCGTGCAGGTCGATGCCCTTGAGGGTGAAGCTCCAGTTGGCGCGAGCGCGACGCTGGGTGTTGGCGATTTCCTCGTTCGGCGTACCCCGGGCTTCCAGCTCCTTGAGGATGGTTTCGAAGTCACTCACGGCGGTGTCCAGCTTGGCGTCCAGTTCTGGCGCCTGCACGTGCCAGGACTTGGCCATGTAGAGCATGGCGATGCGCTGGGTCTGAACGCGGGCCCAGCCGGTGCGGTGGACCGATGCGCCCATGGCGCCCAGGTGCTTGCCCATCAGCTCACTGACGGTCTGCGTCTGCTGCAGCAGTTCCTCACTGCTGGCGAACATCTGGGCGGCCTTGGCCTGCTCCGGTTTGGCTTCCAGCTGCTGACGGTAGGAGGCCCAGGTGCCGTCGATCCTGGCCAGCGCGGCCTTGATCTCGGCGTTAGGGGCATATTCGGTAAGCGCTTTGTGGCTGGCATCGAAACGCTGGATGGTTTCCTGCAGCTGGCGCTGGGCGGCATCCACGCGCACATCGGCACCGATCATCAGGTAGTTCTTGGCCATGCGCTGGGTCAGCGAACGCTGCAGACCGGCCATGTTCATGGCTTCGGAATCGCTCAACTGCGCCAGGCTGGGCACGCTGACCAGCGCGGTGCAGGCAAGCAGGAGGAGAGTCAGGTACTTCTTCAACACGTCGGTACTCCAAAATTCGAGAACAAGGCAATGCACCGGAAGCACAAGCCACCGGAACGGGTTGAACCCTTTGAATGCGGGGTTTTTATTGGAATGCGAGAGGGCAGATACGACGGGCGCCGGGCCCACACACTGCGGAGAGGGGGGCGATGATAGCTGCTAAAACGCCATCATTTCTGTGCGACCAGTCAAAAAGCGGATCAATGGTCAAATCAGCTGACTGGCATCGGGTCCGGATGTCCTTTTCCTGAAGGCCAGTACCCTGCAGCAAAAATGCCTGCGCCCAGTGGCCAGCCGCTCGGGAATTAAAAAAGGTTCTTCGCATTTTTGCGGGGCGGATACGCTTGACACCGGACTGGCAAGTTTGTGTGCGTCTTGCTTGCTGACTTAGCACTATCTATTACCGCGTGCGCTGAGCGTTTGGGTTGCGCCCCTTACGGGCGCCACACCTTTCTTGCTTGCCCAAGAAAGGTGTGCCAAAGAAGGGCACCCCGACATCCGGGTTTCGCTGCGCGAAACTT